>CAYXOM010000251.1:0-1537 GCA_964466565.1 uncultured Mycobacterium sp. | reverse complement strand
GGCGCCGGCCCCGGCGGTGGCGCCGTCGGAGGCTGACGGACCCGCCGGGCCGTCGGTGTCGGCGAAGGCGACCGCCGTCCCACCCAGCACCGCCGCCCCCATCCCGACGGTGACCGCACCGGCCCCCAGCCAGGTGTAGGGCCGGAGGCGGCCGCGGGGACGTCGGGTCCGGGCTGTGAAGTGGCGCGACATCAGGGACCCCCGGTCAATTGGCCGTTGCGGACTTTTCTAAAATTTCTATCACATTATTCTCAGGTTGCGGGGCCGCGGCGGTCGGCATCGCGGCTCGGCTGCACCCGCTTGGGTTCGCCCGGCATCTTCGGATAATTCGGCGGATACGGCAGATCCCCCAGGCCCCGTTCGAGGTCGGCCTCCCACATCGCCAGCAGGGGGGCGATCGACTGGGCCACCGAGTCCAGCCCCGCCATGGGGTCGCCCCGCTCGGCGACCAGCGTCGGCACGGTCGCCATGGTGTAGTCGTCGGGGGTCTCGGCGGCGGCGAGCTCGGACCAGGTCAGCGGAGTCGACACGGTGGCGACCGGGGTGGGTCGCACCGAGTACGCCGCTGCGAAGGTGCGGTCACGGGCGTTCTGGTTGTAGTCGATGAAGATCCGCTCCCCCCGCTCCTCCTTCCACCACGACGTGGTGACCAGATCCGGCGCCCGCCGCGCCACCTCGCGGGCCAGCGCGATCCCGGCACTGCGCACCGCCACGAAGTCCCACTCGGTCCGGATCCGCAGGAACACGTGCACCCCGCGGCCGCCGGAGGTCTTCGGGTAGCCGACCAGTCCGAGTTCGTCGAGGACCGGCCGCAGCAGGTTCACCGCGACGTGGCGGGCTTCGGCGAACCCGGTGCCGGGCTGGGGGTCGAGGTCGATGCGCAACTCGTCGGGATGTTCGGTGTCCGGGCAGCGAACCTGCCAGGGGTGCAGGGTGATCGCGCCCATCTGGGCGGCCCACACGATGGCCGACGGATGGGTGACCCGCAACGCGTCGGCGGTGCGGCCGGAGGGGAAGGTCACCCGGCAGGTGCGCAGATAGCCGGGGTGCTTGGCGGGCACCCTCTTCTGATAGATCTGCTCGCCGTCGATGCCGTCGGGGAAACGCTGGAGGTGGGTCGGACGGTCCCGCAGCGCCGTCAGCATCGGCCCGGGCGCGACCGCGCGGTAGTAGTCGATCAGCGCGCCCTTGGTACCCGCCGGCCCGAGCCGGGGGAAGAACACCTTGTCGCGGTTGGTGATCCGGACTGACACGCCGTCGACGTCGACCTCCTCGGCCGCGCTGCCGGTCACCGGGCCTCGAGAACATCGTGCAGGTCGTAGGCCACCGGCTCGTCCAATTGGCCGAACGTGCAGTCTCGCGGATCGCGGTCGGGGCGCCACCGCACCAGTCGCACGGTGTGCCGGAAGCGCTTCGCGTAGCCGGCGCCCTCCATCTGGTCGTAGGCCACCTCGGCGACCCGTTCGGGGCGGATCGGGACCCAGGACCTGCCGTCCGCCGGTTTCCACCGGCTCCCCGCGCCCCCCCGGTCGGGGGC
>CAYXOM010000250.1:0-2903 GCA_964466565.1 uncultured Mycobacterium sp. | reverse complement strand
CCCGGGGCGCCCGGGGGTCCCCGCCCGGGTCGCCCTGCCGCCGGGAGTCCGGCGGCCTGCGCTGATGCCCGCCGGCGAGTCGGCAGTCCGGATGCTGGTGCGGGTGCCGCGCACCGACGGCCTGGCGCTGGCCGCGGCATTGCGGTCGGCGGTCGCGGTGGCCAGCGCCCGCCATGACCACGAGGCGGTGCGGGTCCAGCTGGATCCGCCGCACGTCGGCTGAGGGCCCGCGGGTACCGCGGCCTAGGCTTAATCGGGCTTCGTGATGAACCGGGCTCGTCCGGACCGGCCGGAGGAGGTGGGATGAGGTCACTGCGCCGCAGGATCGCGTGGCTGATCCCACTGTTCGCCGTCGCCCTGGGCCTGCTCTGGCCGGCCCTGACCGCCGGGCCCGGGCAGGGCGGCGCCGCCGCCGACCCGGTGGTGATCACCGACCTCGACGCCGAATTCGATGTCGACGCCGACGGGCGCATGCGGGCGACGGAGACCGTCACCGCCGAATTCCCGCCCGGCCGCCGCGGCCTCTTCCGGTTCTTCGACGTCGCCAATCCCAATGACAGCCGGATCCGGCAGATCCCCGAGGTCGAGGAGGTCGCCCTCGACGGCCAGCCCGCGCCCTACGAGCTGTTCACCCGCGACAGACCGGATCCGCTACGTGATCTCCGGCGTGCTCGACGCGGGCGCTACCGGAACCGACCGCGACTTCGCCGCACTCACCGGCGACCCGGCCGGGGAGTCGGTGTTCTTCTGGAACGTCGTCGCGCCGGGGTGGGACAACCGGATCGAGCGAGCCGAGGTCACCGTCACCCTGCCGGGTCCGGTTCCCGGGGCGCAGTGCTCGGTCGGCACCGGGATCGGCCGGGCCTGCGACGACCTCGCCGTCGTCGGCGACACCGTGCGGCTCACCGTCACCGGGTTGCTGCCCCGCACCCCGGTGACGGTGCGCGCGGCGGTCGAGGTGCCGACCCCGGCACGTGCCGAACTGCCGTGGCCGGTGGGCTGGGACGGGGTGCTCGGCAGGTCGGTGGCGGGGGTCGCCGGTCTGCTGGGGCTGAGTGCCGCGGCCGGTTTCGGAGCCTTCCGCTGGTGGCGCGGCACCGTCGAACCACCTCCGGGTTTCCCGCTCCAGTACGCGCCGCCGCCCGGACTGGGGCCGGTGCAGTGCGAATACATCCGCACCGAACGGGTGCCGTCGGAGGGATTGGCCGCGACGCTGTTCCACCTCGCCGACACCGGCCTGGTGGACCTGAACCAGACCGAGGGCGAGAAGTGGACCGTGCGCAGCACCGCCGACCGGGACCGATGGGACCGGGCGGATCCGGTCGGCGCCGCGGTGGGGTCGGCGCTGGGGCTGACCGGCACCGGCCGGCAGTTCCGGGCGGACGGCACCGTCGCGGCCGGCAGCATGCTCAGCACCGCCCGGCGGGACATGGCCGACGCGGCCAGGCAGTGGGCGCTCGACGAGCGACTGACCGCTCGGCGGCCGGCGGAATTGTGGCTGCGGGTGGCCAATGTCGCCGCGCTGGTCCTGGCCGTCTGCGGATTCGCCCGATTGCTCGGCGGATTCACGCTGTGGGGCCTGCCGTTCGCGGTGGCCTTCCTGGTGACGCTGCCGGCCTGGGTGCCGGGGCTGGGCCTGCGCCGCACCCCGGCCGGGCGGGAAGTCTGGTCGCGGGCCGGCGGGTTCCACCGCATGCTGAGCACCGACTCCGCCGAGGCCCGTTTCGACTTCGCCGCGCGCAAGGACCTCTACACCGCCTACATCCCGTTCGCCGTCGCCGGCGGCGCCGCCGCCCTGTGGGCCGCCAGGTATCAGGCCGCCACCGGGGTGGCTCCGCCCGAACCGGCCTGGTACCACTCGTCGCACGGCGGCGGGAGTATGTCCACGGGCGCTACCGGTTTCAACAGCTTCGAGTCGGCGTTGTCGTCGTCGATCGGCGCCTACACCGCTTCGCAGTCGTCGTCGTCCTCCGGCGGTGGCGGCGGTGGCGGCGGTGGCGGCGGTGGAGGCGGAGGAGGAGGAGGGTCGTGGTGACCTATGTTCTGGTGCTGGCGCTGATCCTGGCGGTGGCGGTGCTGATCGGCTTCGTCGTGAGCTACAACAGGCTGCGGGCCGCCGACGTCCGCGCCGACGAGGCACTCGGCGGGATCGACGTCGAGCTCACCCGGCGCGCGGCCTTGATCCCCGCTCTGGTGCACGCGGTCGCCGGATTCGCCGCCCACGAACGGGCGGTGCTGGGTCGCGCCGCCGATGCGCAGGCCGCGTTGACTGCTGCGACGGCCGGCGACTCGGTGGCCCAGCGCAGTTCGGCGGAAGGTCGGCTCGACGACGCCGTGCGCCAGATCGTGGCGCTCGGGCAGACCTATCCGCAGCTCAACTCCTCGCGCAACTTCCTGGATCTGCAGCGCAACCTCGCCGACACCGAGGACAAGCTGGCCTTCGCGCGGCAGTACTACAACGACGCCGCGGCCACCGTGAACCGACTGAGCACCACGATCCCCTGGATGTACGCCGCCGGTGCGGCCGGGGTGGTCCAGCGCGACTACTACCGGGCGCCGAGGTGAGTTCGGCACCCGGTAGCGGCGCGCGCCGCGAGCCGATGCGCGTCGTGTTCGCCGGGACCCCCGCTCCGGCGTTGCCGTCGCTGCGGCGGTTACTCGCCTCCGATCGCCACGAGGTCGTCGCGGTGCTGACCCGGCCGGACGCCAGGGCCGCGCGCCGGGGCCGGCCGGCTCCGTCGCCGGTCGCCGAACTCGCCGCAGTCGAGGGCGTTGCGGTGTTGCGGCCGGCCCGTCCGAATTCCCCGGAGTTCGTCGCCGAACTCGCCGCGCTGGAGCCGGAGTGCTGTGCGGTGGTCGCCTACGGTGCGCTGCTGGGCCCGGACCTGCTGGCCGTGCCGCCC
>CAYXOM010000249.1:0-6287 GCA_964466565.1 uncultured Mycobacterium sp. | reverse complement strand
GTCGCGGCTATCCGCCGAGCATCCGCGAGATCGGGGACGCCGTAGGCCTGACCTCGACCTCCTCGGTCGCCCACCAACTGCGCACCCTGGAGCGGAAGGGATACCTTCGCCGGGATCCCAATCGCCCGCGCGCGGTGGACGTCCGGGGAGCCGACAGCCCCGTAGCGCCGGTGATCACCGACGTCCCCGGCTCCGACGCGTTACCGGAGCCGACCTTCGTCCCGGTGCTCGGCAGGATCGCCGCCGGCGGGCCGATCCTGGCCGAAGAAGCCGTCGAGGACGTCTTCCCGTTGCCGCGCGAGCTGGTCGGCGAGGGGTCGCTCTTCCTGCTCAAGGTGGTCGGCGAGTCGATGATCGATGCCGCCATCTGCGACGGCGACTGGGTCGTGGTGCGTCAACAGAACGTCGCCGACAACGGCGACATCGTGGCGGCCATGCTCGACGGCGAGGCCACGGTCAAGACCTTCAAGCGCACCGGCGGCCAGGTGTGGCTGATGCCGCACAACCCGGCCTTCGACCCGATCCCCGGCAACGACGCCGTCATCCTGGGCAAGGTCGTGACCGTGATCCGCAAGGTCTGAGAATTACTCCGGAGCCCGCACGAATCCGTTGGCCTGCGCCACGTCCTCGCTGGCGAACCAGACCTCCGGCAGGGTGTTGTCGTAGAGCGCCGAGTCCGGGGTGTAGTACAGCCCGGAGTGGGTGTTGGCCTTGATGAAGTAGCCCTCCGGGGGCTGGTAGGGGTCGGCCAACGGCAGGTGGACGGCCGGGCGCCAGGGTTCGGCGCCGGCACCGTTGGCTCTCGGTTCGGCGGGCAGGGGGCTCTCCGGCACACCGCTGTACTCGGTGACCTCCAGGTAATCCGCCTCGGCCAGATAGTCGGCGTCGGTCCATTCCGCGGTCTCCTCGGCGGCATGCCGACGGCGTGGGCGGTCGGTGTCGCCGAGGTCGAGCTGCCAGCGCGCCGAGGAGTCGGAAGCTCCGAGGGCGTGGCGTCCGGGCCCGGGCTCGGCCTCACGGTCCCAGCGGCCCGCCTCGCCCCACTCGGCGGGCGGGGCCCAACCCGGCTGGTCGAAGGCGGCGAGTTCGGGGTCAGTGGGCACGCGGGTCGGCGCGGTGTCGATGGTGTCCTCGTCGCTGTTGAAGCCCGGGCCGGCCGACCACTCCGGGCGTGAGTCCGTGCGGGTCGCCGGCGCCCACTGGTCCGCCGGGGTCTCGTCGCCGAAGAATCCCCGGTCGAGGTCGGGATCCCTCGGTGCCGCCGTCGAGCGGCGCTGCGCCCACACGGCGATCAGTCCGAGCAGAGCCAGCAGCGGGACCAGGACCGCCGCCCACCACCACCGCCAACCGCTCTCGGCGCCGGTCGCGGCTCCGGCCGGGACCTCGGAAACCGCCGCGGGCAGTTCCAGGCCGGCCAGGTCGGCAGCCAGCGCGGAGGGTTTGGTGCTGAACTGCTTGGTCGCGGCGTCCCAGGAGATCTCGCCGCCGCTGAACTTCTGGGTGATGATGTCGCCCCGCACGGTCTGCTCCCCGGTCGGGACGCCGAGCGTTCCGGTGGCGCCGCCCAGTTTGTCCCAGGCCGCGTTGATCGCGCCGCGGACCACGACCGCCCCGGTGTCCGGCGTCCAGAAGATGACCGGATTGTCCGGTGCGCTGAAGGCGCTCACCCGGCTGTTGGGAACCCCGCCGTCGGACTCGGTACCGATCGGCAGGCCCAGGTCACCCTCCGGACCGCCCGCCGACTCGTATTTCGACAGGATCGCGCCGGTGAGCGCATGGGCGCCGGTCTGCGGCGAGTAGAAGATCTTGCCCCCGGCGTATCCCTGAGCGGCGCCGTCGGCCCCGATGGCTGCCTGCTCGCCCTGGCGCGCCCCCAGTGGGCCGCCCAGCCCGCCGCTGGCCCGCCAGGCCAGGTTGATCAGGGTCGTCGGGTCGGTCGGCACCGGCAGCCCGGCCAGGTCGGCGGCCCATTCGGCAGGCACGGTGGTGAAGGCCCCGTCGACGACGTTCCAGGTCAGCTCACCGTTGGTGAACTTCTGGCTGACCAGGTCGCCGTCGTAACGCTCGTCCTCGGTGGGGACACCCAGCCGTCCGGCGGACCCCCCGAGCTGGTCCCAGGCGGCGTTGAGGGCGCCGCGGACCGCCCACGCCCCGGTGTCGGGGGTCCAGAAGATCGCCGGCTTGTCGCTGGCGTCGAACGTGCTGACCCTGCTGCTCGGCGAGATCAGACCGGGTACGGTGCCGAGGTTGGGAAACCCGAGGTCGCTGTCGGCAGGCCCGCCCAGCGACTCGTACTTGTCCAGCACGGGGCCGTAGAGGATGCGGGCACCGGACTCGGGCGTGAAGAAGATCTTGCCGTCGGTGAACTTCTGGGCGTAGCCGAAGCCGACCTGGTACACCTCGCCGTCCTTGCCGCCGACCACCGACCCCGAGCCGCCGGCCGCGTTCCAGGCCTGGTTGATGGCGTCCGCGGCGTCGCTCTCGGGGGTGGCCAGTGCCGACGGCGCCATCAACGCCGCCGCGAGCCCCGCCGTGGCCAGGCTCGCACCCACGCCGCGAGTTCTCCGCGACCGTGCCGGCGCACTCCGCGTCATTCGCGTCTCCCTCACTCACATCATTCGGTCCCGATCCTGTTCCGTCGCAGCGGACTGAGAGGATCACCTCTGCGCGGACGTGAGCCACACTGTCACATACTCGGGTCCTAGCTAATCACGACACACTGTGGTGAGTTTATGAGGACATCGAATCGAGACCCGGCGCGAATTCCACCGATATGGGCGGAAAGTTGAACTGACCGCAGAATTCGAGGGGGCTCAGACCCCCAGGCTGCGGCCGATGATCTCCTTCATGATCTCGGTCGTCCCGCCGTAGATGGTCTGCACGCGCGCATCCAGGAACGCCCGGGCCACGTTGTATTCCCGCATGTACCCGTAGCCGCCGTGGAGTTGAACGCAGCGGTCGATGAGCCGCACCTGGGCCTCGGTGGTCCACCACTTGGCCATCGCCGCCTGATCGGCGGTCAGTTTTCCGTCGAGGTGCAATCTGATGAATTCATCGACCATGATCCGCACCGCGGTCGCCTCGGTCGCCAATTCGGCGAGCAGAAAGCGGCTGTTCTGGAAGGAGCCGATCGGCTTTCCGAAAGCCTTGCGCTCCGAGACGTAACCGATGGTCTCCTCCAGCACCGCCTCCATCGCGGCGGCGGCCATGATCGCGATCGACAGCCGCTCCTGGGGCAGGTTCTGCATCAGGTAGATGAAGCCCATCCCCTCCTCGCCGATCAGGTTCTCCACCGGCACGTGCACGTCGGTGAAGGACAGTTCGGCGGTGTCCTGGGCGTCCAGACCCACCTTGTCGAGGTGACGGCCCCGCTCGAAGCCCTCCATCCCGCGTTCCACGCCCAGTAGCGAGAACCCCTGGGCCCCCTTCTCCGGATCGGTCTGGGCCACCACGATCACGAGGTCGGCGTTGATTCCGTTGGTGATGAAGGTCTTGGAGCCATTGAGGACGTAGTGGTCACCCTGCCGGACCGCCTTGGTCTTGATGCCCTGCAGATCGCTGCCGGTGCCGGGCTCGGTCATCGCGATCGCCGTGATCATCTCACCGGTGCAGAAGTGCGGGAGCCAGCGCTGCTTCTGCTCCTCGTTGGTCTGTTCGAGCAGGTACGGGGCGACGACGTCGTTATGCAGCGAGAAACCCAGGCCGCTGTAGCGCCCGGCAACCGTCTCCTCGACGACGATGGTGTTGTAGCGGAAATCGGGATTGCCGCCGCCGCCGTATTCCTCCGGTACCGCCATGCCCAGGTAGCCCTGCTTGCCGGCCTCCAGCCAGACTCCCCGGTCGACGATCTTGTCCTTCTCCCACTGGTCGTGATAGGGCGCGACGTGCTTGTCGAGGAAGGCGCGGTAGGACTCGCGGAACAGTTCGTGCTCGGGCTCGAAGATGGTGCGGTCGTACTTGACGGCGTTGCCCATGGCGGTGACCTCCGGGGGTGGGATCGCGGTTCCCCCGAAGGATAGACCAACCGGATGGTTGGGCGCGATCGCCCCGGCCAGCCCGCGCGGGGTTCAGGGGGTGGCGAAGGGCCGCAGACCGGCCGCCAGGGCGGCGGGTACCCGCGCCTTGATCCGGGTGCCGTCCTCGGTGTGCTCGGTGGCGTCCACCCGCCCCTCGTCGTGCAACCGGGCGACCAGGTCGCCGCGCCGGTAGGGAATGGTGACGTCGACGGTGACCTCCCGCGGCGCCACCAACTCCCCCAGGCGGGCGCGCAACCGGTCCAGGCCCTCGCCGGTGCGCGCCGAGACGAATACCGCCCCGGGCAGCGCACCACGCAATTGCGCCAGGGTGAGATCGTCGGCGGCGTCGATCTTGTTGACCACCAGCAACTCCGGAGCCGGTGGCGCGTGATGATCGCTCTGCACGTCACGCAGCACCTGGTGCACGGCGTCGATCTGGGCCATCGGTTGCGCATCGGAGCCGTCGACGACATGGACCAGAAGGTCGGCGTCGACAACTTCCTCCAGAGTCGATCGGAAGGCCTCGACGAGCTGGGTGGGCAGGTGCCGGACGAATCCCACGGTGTCGGTGAGCACGAACGGGCGCCCGTCGTCGAGGCTGCCGCGCCGGCTCGTCGGCTCCAACGTCGCGAACAGCGCGTTCTCCACCAACACGCCCGCCCCGGTGAGTGCGTTGAGCAGGCTGGACTTTCCGGCGTTGGTGTAGCCCACGATCGCCACCGACGGGGTGTCGCTGTGCAGCCGCCGGCTGCGCTGGGTGTCGCGGATCTTCTTCATGTCCCGGATCTCGCGGCGCAGCCGGGCCATCCGCTCCCGGATGCGCCGGCGGTCGGTCTCGATCTTGGTCTCGCCGGGCCCGCGCAGGCCTACCCCGCCCCCGCTGCCGCCGGCCCGACCGCCGGCCTGCCGCGACATGGACTCACCCCAGCCTCGAAGCCGCGGCAGCATGTACTCCATCTGGGCCAGCGACACCTGGGCTTTGCCCTCCCGGCTGGTCGCGTGCTGGGCGAAGATGTCGAGGATCAGCGCGGTGCGGTCGATGACCTTGACCTTGACCACCTTCTCCAGCGCGGTGAGCTGAGCCGGGCTGAGCTCGCCGTCGCAGATCACGGTGTCCGCGTCGGTGGCGATCACGACCTGCCGCAACTCGGCGGCCTTGCCCGAACCGATGTAGGTGGCCGGATCGGGCCTCTCGCGACGCTGGATCACCCCCTCCAGCACCTCCGAGCCCGCGGTCTCGGCCAGGGCGGCAAGCTCGGCGAGACTGGCCTCGGCGTCGGCGGCGCTGCCTTCGGTCCAGACGCCGACCAGCACGACTCGTTCCAGGCGCAACTGGCGGTACTCGACCTCGGTGACGTCGGCGAGTTCGGTGGACAGCCCGGCGACGCGGCGCAGCGCGGTGCGGTCCTCAAGGGCGAGCTCGCCGAGGCTGGGCTCGGCGGCGGGGAGCGGATCGTGGTCGGACATGGGCCTCCGTGGAGATGCTGTCACGGACCGACAACGTCGCGCACCCCCGAATACGTCCCCGGAACCGACGTCAGCCCTGGGCCGCCCACCAGGCGTCGGCGATCTCGCCGCGGGCGACCAGCACCGAGGGCCCGCGCAGGAAGCTGGTGCTGTCGGTGATCTCGACGTCGACCCGCCCGCCGGGCACCCGGACCGCGATCCGCCCGGTGGACTGCCCGAGATGGCCGAGGGCGGCCACCGCGGCCGCGACGGTGCCGGTGCCGCACGACCGGGTCTCGCCGACGCCGCGCTCGTGGACCCGCATCGCCACCGCGCCGCCGATCGGGGCCGTGAGCACCTCGACGTTGACGCCGCCGGGGAATCGGCCCCGGTCCACCCCGACCGGCGCGGCCACGTCCAGAGCGGTCAGTGCCTCGGCGCTCAGACCGGGATCCAGGCAGGCCAGGTGCGGGTTGCCGACGTCGACGATCACTCCGTCGAACGCCCGTCCGCCCACGTTCGCCGATCCGGTCCCGAGCACCGCGGCAGCGCCCATGTCGACGGTGACGTCGGCGGTCAAGTCGTCGGCGTGGTGGATCGCGACCGGTCGCGGGCCGGCGGCAGATCCGACGACGAACTCCTCGCGCCGTTCGAGTCCCGTCGCCCTGAGGTAATGGGCGAACACCCGCATCCCGTTGCCGCACATCTGGGCCGGCGAACCGTCGGCGTTGCGGTAGTCCATGTACCAATCCCCCTCGCCCACCCCGTCGGGGATCTCGGCGATCGCCCCGGCGGCCCGGGCGGCCCCCGCGGTGGTGGCACGCA
>CAYXOM010000248.1:0-2545 GCA_964466565.1 uncultured Mycobacterium sp. | reverse complement strand
GCGAGCACCTCGGCGTCGCGCGCGATGCCCAGTACCGCGGCCAGCTCGCGCAACTCGGCCAGGATCCAGGCGTCGTCGTCGATGCCGAAGGCGTCCTCGGAGGCCTGCAGCAGGCTGCGGATCTGCCGGGTGGCCACCCGCATCTGGTGCACCGCGTCGTCGGCGTCGGCGCGCACCGCCCGGTCCCACTCGAGCAGCCGAGCGATGTGGTTGGCCACCGCCCGGTGTACCGGGTCGGCCGGCGCCGCCGAGGCCGCCGGCACCGCGTCGCTCAGCGCCCGGGCGAGCTTGGCGGCGTGGCCGGCCGGGGCGGCCCCGGCGTCGCGCAGCCGCGTGCCCAGCCGGTCGAGCAGCCCGGTTCCGGCGGCCGGGTCGCACAGTTCGAGCTCCCACTCCCGCCAGGCCTGCGGTTCCCCGGCGCCCGCGGGCGTCACCCGCCGCGCGCTGACGCGGTCGTCGCAGAACTCGGCCAGCGGCCCGTCGGGGCCGTGCAGCAGGATCACCTCGCGGGCGGTCTCGATGCGGGCGACCGGGCGCAGCGGCCGGTCCCGGACGACGGCCGCCACCGTGTCGAGCAGCTCGGCGGGCACCTCCGGCCCCAGCGGTGCGTGCACCTCGGTGCGCGCCTCCCCGGCGGCGGGAAGTTTGAGGTGCCACCCGGCGTCGGGCCCGCCGGTGCGGCGGCGCAGCGTGATCCGGTGGGCGGCCAGGTCGTATCCGGGGGTGTCGAAATACTCGGCTACCAGCGAGCGGGGCGGCAGGGCCTCGGCCCGGGTGACCTCGGCCAGCCCGTCGAACACCGGGACCACGGCGTCGTGGGGGACGTCGAACTTGCGCTCCACCTCGACGTGCCGAACGGACTTACCGGCCTTACCCATGGGGCCAGAGTGGCACATTCAAATGAATGGGCCGTTGAACGGGGCGGTCGACGCCGGGTCAGAAGCTGTGCTCCGCGGCGGGGAAGGTGCCCGCGGCGACCTCGCTGGCGTACTCGACCGCGGCCCGGCGCAGTTCGTCGCCGACAGCCGCGAAACGTTTGACGAAGGTCGCGGTCCGGCCAGTGGTCAGGCCGGCCATGTCCTGCCAGACGAGTACCTGGGCATCGCAGTGCGGCCCGGCGCCGATGCCCACGGTCGGGATCGTCAGCTTGCCGGTGATCTGGGTGGCCAGTTCGGCCGGCACCATCTCCATGACGACGGCGAACGCACCGGCCTCCTGCACCGCGATCGCGTCGGCGACGCTCTGCTCGGCGCCGTCGCCGCGGCCCTGGACCCGGAACCCGCCCAGGGTGTTCACGCTCTGCGGGGTGAAACCGATGTGGCCCATCACCGGGATGCCGGCGGCGGTCAGGGTGGCGATCTGCCCGGCGACCCGTTCGCCGCCCTCGAGTTTGACCGCGTGCGCACCGGCCTCCTTGAGGAACCGGGTGGCCGTCGCCAGCGCCTGCTCCGCGCCGGCCTCGTAGCTGCCGAACGGCAGGTCGGCCACCACCAGCGCGTGCGGGGCGCCGCGAACCACCCCGCGCACCAGCGGGATGAGTTCGTCGACGGTCACCGGAACGGTGGTGTCGTAGCCGTAGACAACGTTGGCCGCGGAGTCGCCCACCAGCAGCACCGGGATCCCGGCGTCGTCGAAGACTCGCGCGGTGGAGTAGTCGTAGGCGGTGAGCATGGCCCACCGGTGGCCCTCGGCCTTCATCCGCTGCAGGTGGTGGGTGCGGGTCCGGATGCGCGCCGGCGCCGCGGCGGCGCCGTAGGGGGAGGTCTCGGGCGTGGGCGACTCAGACATGTGCGTCCCTTCGTCGGGTCGATCCTCGTGGCCTGGCACAGGTCCCCGGGTTCGAAAGACTCTATAAGTCTGCCACCGCCGGCACCGGCGGCGGTATCGGCGCGCGCGTGCGATTGCTCACAGCCGCCCCGGATCCGACGACTAGTATCGGTCGATGCAGCGGCTCAGCGGACTGGATGCCAGCTTTCTCTACCTGGAGACATCCACCCAGCCGCTGCACGTCTGCTCGGTGCTGGAGCTGGACGCCGCCACAATCCCCGGCGGGTACAGCTTCGACCGGATGCGCGCGGAGCTCGCCGGTCGGATCGCGGCGATTCCCGCGTTCCGGGAGAAGCTGGCCAACAGCTTCCTCAACCTCGACCACCCGGTGTGGGTCGAGGACGAGGAATTCGACGTGCACCGCCACGTCCACCGCATCGGCCTGCCCGCGCCGGGCGGGCGGCTGGAACTGGCCGAGGTGTGCGGGCACCTGGCCGGGCTGCCGCTCGACCGGCGCCGTCCGCTGTGGGAGATGTGGGTGATTGAGGGCCTGCGGGGCCGGCGCGGACGCCGGCGGCTGGCGGTGCTCACCAAGATCCACCATGCCGCCGTCGACGGCGTCACCGGGGCGAATCTGATGTCGCAGCTGTGCAGCACCGAACCCGTCGCCCCGGCCCCCGAACCGGTGGCGGCGAGCCGGGGGGCCAGCCCGCTGCGCATCGCGATCGGCGGACTGGGGCGCTTCGCGGCCCGGCCGGTCAGCCTGGCGACCAGCGTG
>CAYXOM010000247.1:0-11128 GCA_964466565.1 uncultured Mycobacterium sp. | reverse complement strand
GACGCCCGCCGGCAGATCGCGCGGGCCTGGGGCACCGGCGAACTAACCGACGAACCCGGCCGGAACACCGCGGCGATCCTGACCGCCGCCGGCCACGGCGATCTCGACGCCCTGCTCGTCGGCGGGGTCGAACCCGCCGACCTGCCCGACCCGGCCGCCGCCCTGGGGGCGATCTCCTCGGCCCGGTTCGTGGTCAGTCTGGAGATCCGCGAGTCGGCGGTGACCGAACTGGCCGACGTGGTGTTCCCGGTCGCCCCGGTGAGCGAGAAGGGCGGGACCTTCCTCAACTGGGAGGGCCGGGTGCGCTCCTTCGGGCCGGCACTGAACACCAACGCCTTCCCGGACCTGCGGGTGCTGTCGCCCCTGGCCGGCGAACTCGGCCGCGCCCTCGGGTTCGCCACCGCCGAGCAGGCCCGCCGGGAGATGGCGGGCCTGGGCCTGTGGGACGGCGCGCGCACGCCCGCCCCCGAGGTGAGTCCCGCCCCGGTGCCCGCACCCGGTCCCGGCGAGGCGATCCTGGCCGGCTGGCGGATGCTACTCGACGCCGGCCGGCTGCAGGACGGCGAGCCGCACCTGGCCGGCACCGCGCGGCCCGCGGTGGCCCGGCTGTCGCCGGCGTCGGCCGCGGCCGCCGGACTGGCCGACGGGGACGCGGTCAGCGTCTCCAGCGGGCGGGGCACGGTGAGGCTGCCGCTGGCCGTCACCGACATGCCCGACGGCGTGGTCTGGCTGCCGCTGAACTCCCCCGGCAGCGCGGTCCACGAGCGGCTCGGCGTCACCACCGGCGCCGTGGTGCGCGTCGAGGCGGGAGACGGCGCGTGAATCCTGCGGTGACACATCCCGATCCGACGGTGTTCGGCCTCGACCCGTGGTGGCTGATGCTGACCAAGGCCGTCGCGTTGTTCGCGTTCCTGTTGCTGACCGTGCTGGTGGCGATCCTGGTGGAACGCAAGCTGCTGGGCCGGATGCAGATGCGCTACGGACCCAACCGGGTCGGGCCGTTCGGGCTGCTGCAGTCGCTGGCCGACGGCGTCAAGCTCGCGTTGAAGGAGGGCCTCACCCCGGCCGGGGTGGACCGGCCGATCTACCTGCTCGCACCGGTCATCTCGGTGATCACCGCGATCATGGCGTTCGCCGTGATCCCGCTGGGGCCGGTGGTCTCGGTGTTCGGCCACCGGACCCCGCTGCAACTGACCGACCTGCCCGTCGCGGTCCTCTACGTGCTGGCGATCACCTCGATCGGGGTGTACGGCATCGTGCTCGCCGGGTGGTCCTCGGGTTCCACCTATCCCCTGCTCGGCGCGCTGCGTTCCAGCGCTCAGGTGATCTCCTACGAGATCGCGATGGGGCTGACGTTCGCCTCGGTGTTCCTCTACGCCGGGACGATGTCCACCTCGGGGATCGTCGCCGCCCAGACCCAGACCTGGTTCGTGTTCCTGCTGCTGCCCAGCTTCGCGGTCTACGTGGTCGCGATGGTCGGTGAGACCAACCGGGCGCCGTTCGACCTGCCCGAGGCCGAGGGCGAACTCGTCGGCGGCTTCCACACCGAGTACTCCTCGCTGAAGTTCGCGATGTTCTTCCTCGCCGAGTACGTCAACATGGCCACCGTCTCGGCTCTGGCCAGCACCCTGTTCCTCGGGGGCTGGCGTGCGCCGTGGCCGCTGAGCATGATCCCCGGGGCCAACACCGGGTGGTGGCCGCTGCTGTGGTTCGTCGCGAAGATGTGGCTCTTCCTGTTCGTGTTCATGTGGCTGCGCGCCACGCTGCCCCGGCTGCGCTACGACCAGTTCATGGCGCTGGGGTGGAAGGTGCTGATCGAGGTCGCGCTGGTGTGGGTGCTCATCGTCGCCGCCCTGCGCACCGCCGGCCTGACCGGCGTGGTGCCGTCGCTGGCCGCCGCCGCGGTCCTGCTCGGCGCGGTGTGGGCGGTCAATGCGCTGCGGCACCGGGTCGCCGGCCGCCGGCCGCCGCCGCCCCCGCCGCCGCCGGGCGGCGGCGGGGTCCCGGTTCCGCCACTGCCCGCGCGCACACCCGGATCGAAGGAGGCCGCCCGTGCCTAGGTTCCTGTCCAGACCGTTCGCCGCGCTGGCCGGATTCGGCGTCACGTTCGGCACGATCTTCAAGAAGCCGATCACCGAGGAGTACCCGGAGAAGCCCAGCCCGACCGCACCCCGCTACCACGGCCGCCACCAGCTCAACCGCTACCCCGACGGCCTGGAGAAGTGCATCGGCTGCGAGTTGTGCGCCTGGGCGTGCCCGGCCGACGCGATCTACGTCGAGGGCGCCGACAACACCGAGGCCGAGCGCTACTCGCCCGGCGAGCGCTACGGCCGGGTGTACCAGATCAACTACCTGCGCTGCATCGGCTGCGGGTTGTGCATCGAGGCCTGCCCCACCCGGGCGCTGACCATGACCGGCGACTACGAGATGGCCGACGACAACCGCTCCGACCTGATCTACGGCAAGGACAAACTGCTCGCCCCGCTGCAGCCGGGCATGGTCGAGCCGCCGCACCCGATGGCACCGGGCAGCACCGACGAGGACTACTACCTGGGCCGCATCACCGGCTCGCACACCGCCGCGGGGGAGGCCGGCCGGTGACCCTGGCCGCCGAAGCGCTGACCCGCACCTCCACCGCCGAAGCGATCGCGTTCTGGATCCTCGGCGGCCTCGCCCTGCTGGGGGCGATCGGGGTGGTCGCCGCGCCCAAGGCGGTGTACTCGGCGATCTGCCTGGCCACCACCATGATCGCGCTGGCGGTGATCTACGTGATCCAGGAGGCGCCACTGCTCGGCGTCGTGCAGGTGGTGGTCTACACCGGCGCGGTGATGATGCTGTTCCTGTTCGTGCTCATGCTCGTCGGGGTGGACTCGGCGGAGTCCCTGGTGGAGACCATCCGCGGACAGCGGGTCGCGGCGATCCTCGCCGGACTGGGCTTCGGCGTGCTGCTGATCGCCGGCATCGGCTCGGCGGCCAGCACCGACTTCGCCGGACTGGCGGCGGCCAACGCCGGCGGCAACGTCGAGGGCCTGGCCGAGCAGATCTTCGTGCGCTACCTGTGGGCGTTCGAGTTGACCGCGGCGCTGCTGATCACCGCCGCGCTGGGCGCGATGGTGCTCGCCCACCGGGAGCGCTTCGAGCGCCGCAAGACCCAGCGCGAACTCGCCGTCGAACGGTTCCGGGGCGGCGGCCGGGCCACCCCGCTGCCCAACCCCGGGGTCTTCGCCCGCCGCAACGCCGTCGACAACTTCGCGCTGCTGCCCGACGGAACCGAGGAGCAGTCGTCGGTGAGCCCGATCTTGCGCCCCGGACCCGAGCACGGGCCGCGATGAACCCGGCGAACTACCTCTACCTCTCGGCGCTGCTGTTCGCCATCGGTGCGGCCGGTGTCCTGTTGCGGCGCAACGCGATCGTGATGTTCATGTGCGTCGAGCTCATGCTCAACGCCGGCAACCTCGCCTTCGTCACCTTCGCCCGGATGCACGGCCGGCTCGACGGCCAGGCGGTGGCCTTCTTCACCATGGTGGTGGCCGCCTGCGAGGTCGTGGTCGGCCTGGCCATCATCATCGCGATCTACCGGACCCGCCTCAACGCCGACGTCGACGACGCGAATCTGCTGCGGAACTGACGTGACGGCACTCTGGTTGAGTATCGCGCTGCCCCTGGCCGGGGCGGCGGTCCTGCTGCTGGGCGGGCGAGCCACCGACGCCTGGGGCCACCTGCTCGGCTGCGCCACGGTGATCGGCTCGTTCGTCTGCGGGGTGATCCTGTTCGCCGCCCTGCTGGGCCGGCCCGCCGATCAGCGAGAGATCGACCAGACGCTGTTCACCTGGGTGCCGGTGGGCGAGTTGCGGGTCGACTTCGGCTTGACACTGGATGCGCTGTCGATCTGCTTCGTGCTGCTGATCACCGGCGTGGGCGCACTGATCCATCTCTACTCGGTGGGCTACATGTCCCACGACCGGCAGCGCAGGCTGTTCTTCGCCTACCTGAACCTTTTCGTGGCCGCGATGCTGCTGCTGGTCCTGGCCGACAACTACCTGGGTCTCTACCTCGGGTGGGAGGGTGTCGGCCTGGCGTCCTACCTGTTGATCGGGTTCTGGTCGCACAAGCCCGGCGCCGCCGCCGCCGCCAAGAAGGCGTTCGTGGTCAACCGGGTCGGCGACCTCGGGCTCGCGGTGGCGCTGATGGTGCTCTTCGCCAACGTCGGATCGGTCTCCTACGACGCCGTGTTCGCCGCCGCGCCGCAACTGAGCGACGGCGTGCTGACGGCGGTCGGCCTGCTGCTGCTGCTCGGCGCGTGCGGCAAGAGCGCGCAGGTGCCGCTGCAGTCCTGGCTGGGCGACGCGATGGAGGGCCCGACCCCGGTGTCGGCTCTCATCCACGCGGCCACCATGGTCACCGCCGGGGTGTACCTGATCGTGCGGTCCGGGCCGGTGTTCAACCTCGCGCCGGCGGCCCAGACGGCGGTGGTGATCGTCGGCGCGCTCACGCTGCTGTTCGGGGCGGTCATCGGCTGCGCCAAGGACGACATCAAGAAGGCGCTGGCCGCCTCGACCATGAGCCAGATCGGCTACATGGTGATGGCCGCCGGCCTGGGCCCGGCCGGCTACGCGGTGGCCATCATGCACCTGCTCACCCATGGCTTCTTCAAGGCCGGACTGTTCCTCGGCGCGGGTTCGGTGATGCACGCGATGGACGAGGAGACCGACATGCGCCGCTACGGCGCCCTGCGCGCCGCGCTGCCGATCACCTTCGTCACCTTCGGGCTGGGCTACCTGGCGATCATCGGGGTGCCGCCGTTCGCCGGGTTCTTCTCCAAGGACGCGATCATCGAGACCGCGCTGGACTCCGGCGGGGTGCGCGGGGTGCTGCTGGGCGGGGCGGCCCTGCTCGGCGCGGCGATCACCGCCTTCTACATGACCCGCGTGATGCTGCTGACCTTCTTCGGCGAGCGCCGCTGGGCGCCCGAGGACCACCCGCACGAGTCGCCGCCGATCATGACGGTGCCGATGATCGCGCTCGCCGTCGGCTCGGTGGGCGCCGGCGCGTTCCTCGCCCTGGGCAACACCCTGGCGAACTGGCTCGAACCCGTGGTGGGCACCCACGAGGCGCGGCACCTGGTGCCGGTCTGGGTCGTCACCGCGCTGGCGCTGACCGCGGTGGCGATCGGGGTCGGGGTCGCCTACCGCGGCTACGCGCGCCGCCCGGTGCCACTGCGGGCTCCCGAGGACGTCTCGGCGCTGACGGTGGCGGCCCGCCGGGACCTCTACGGCGACGCGGTCAACGAGGCGGTCTTCGTCCGCGGGGGAAGCCAGCTCACCCGGGCCCTGGTCGCGGTGGACGACGTGGCGATCGAGGGGACGGCCGGTGGCCTGGTCATCGGGGTGCGCCGGGTCTCCGACGGGCTGCGCGGCCTGCAGACCGGGTTCGCCCGCTCCTATGCGCTGTCGATCCTGGCCGGCGCGGTCCTGCTGGTGGGCGCGGTCCTGATGACGGTGTGGCGGTGAGCGCGCGGTGAACGGCCTGCCGTTGCTGAGCCTGCTGTGGGCGCTGCCGATCGCGGGCGCGGCCGCCGTCGTCGTGCTGCCCGGGCTGTCGCGCGCGGGCGCGCGGTTCCTCGGCCTGGCGGTGTCGCTGGCGGTGCTCACGCTGGCCGCCGTGGTGGCGGTGGGCTTCGAGCCGGGCGGGGCGCGCTATCAGTTCGTCGAGAGCCACCGCTGGATCTCCAGCTTCGGCTCCGGGTACATCCTCGGCGTCGACGGCATCTCCCTGGTGCTGGTGGTGCTGACCGCGGCGATGGTGCCGCTGCTGATGGTGGCCGGCTGGAACGACGCCGACGCGCGGCCCGGCCCCCGCTCGGCGCACGCCTACGTCGCCCTGACCCTGCTCGCCGAGGGCATGGTCCTGATGTCGCTGATGGCGCTGGACATCCTGCTGTTCTACTTCTTCTTCGAGGCGATGCTGGTGCCGATGTACTTCCTCATCGGGGCCTTCGGCGGAACCGGGAGGTCTCCCGCCGCGCTGAAGTTCCTGCTGTACAACCTCTTCGGCGGCCTGATCATGCTCGCCGCGGTGGTCGGCCTGTACGTGGCCACCGCCAACTCCCCGGCCTTCGACGGCGGCACCTTCGACTTCCGCGCCATCTCCGCGGCCGTCGCCGACGGGAGTTTCGTCCTGTCCCCCGCGCTGGGCATCGCGCTGTTCGGCGGCTTCCTGTTCGCCTTCGCCGTCAAGGCCCCGATGTGGCCGCTGCACCGGTGGCTGCCCGACGCCGCGGTCGCCGCCACCCCGGCTTCGGCGGTGCTGATGATGGCGGTGATGGACAAGGTCGGCACCTTCGGCATGCTGCGGTACTGCCTGCCGTTGTTCCCGGATGCGGCATCCCTGCTGGCTCCGGCGGTGATGACCCTGGCGGTGATCGGCATCGTCTACGGGGCGGTGCTGGCCATCGGGCAGACCGACGTCATGCGACTGATCGCCTTCACCTCGATCAGCCACTTCGGCTTCATCATCCTGGGCATCTTCGCGATGACCAGCCAGGGCCAGTCCGGTGCGACGCTGTACATGGTCAATCACGGCATCGCCACCGCGGCGCTGTTCCTCATCGCCGGATTCCTGGTCTCCCAGCGCGGCACCCGGGCCATCGCCGACTACGGCGGGGTGCAGCAGGTCGCGCCCGTGCTGGCCGGCACCTTCCTGGTGGCCGGTCTGGCCACCCTCGCCCTACCGGGCCTGGCGCCGTTCATCAGCGAATTCCTGGTCCTGATCGGCACTTTCACCCGTTACCCGGTGTTCGCGGTGGTCGCCGCGTCGGCGCTGGTGCTCTCGGCGGTGTACATCCTGTGGACCTACCAGCGGATGATGACCGGACCGCTGACCGAGGGCAACGAGTCGGTCACCGACCTGCGAGGGCGCCAGCTGGCGGTGATCGCCCCGCTGATCGCCGCACTGCTGTTCCTCGGGGTGTACCCGAAGGTGGCTCTCGACGTCGTCAACCCCGCGGTGGCCGACACCCTGAACTCCATCGGCCTGTCCGACCCCGTGCCCGCCGTGACCGCGGGGGGCCGGCCGTGAGCGCCCCCGACATCGAGTACGGCGTCCTCTCCCCGCTGCTGATCGTCTTCGCGGTGGCGGTGTGCGGGGTGGCGCTGGAGGCGTTCCTGCCGCTGCGGGCGCGCTACCGCGCCCAGGTGGCGCTGACGCTCGGCGGGCTGGCCGCGGCGCTGGCCGCGGTGGTGTGGGTGTATCGCAGCCCCGGCGCCGCCGCCGGCCGGTTCGCCATGGCGGGCGCGGTCACCGTCGACCGGCCCGCCCTGTTCCTGCAGGCCGCAATCCTGCTGGTGGCCGTGCTGGGGGTCCTGCTGATGTCCGAGCGGGCGGTGGCCGCCGAGAACCCCTCCCGCCGTGCGGGTCTGGACGCCTTCACCCCGCAGGCCTCGGCCGTGCCGGGCAGCGTCGCCGAGCAGCTGGCCACCCGGGCCGGCGCCGCGCAGACCGAGATCTTCCCGCTGACCCTGTTCGCCGTCGGCGGCATGATGCTCTTCCCCGCGGCCGGCGACCTGTTGACCGCGTTCATCGCCTTCGAGGTGTTCTCGCTGCCGCTCTACCTGATGTGCGGCCTGGCCCGTCAGCGCCGCCTGCTCTCCCAGGAGGCGGCGCTGAAGTACTTCCTGCTCGGCGCGTTCTCCTCGGCCTTCTTCCTCTACGGGATGGCCATGCTCTACGGGGCGGCGGGCACGCTCAGCCTCACCGGCATCGGCGCGGCCCTGCGGGAGGGCACCGCCGACACCACCTTCGCGGTGATCGGCACCGCGATGGTTGCCGTCGCGCTGCTCTTCAAGGTCAGCGCGGTGCCGTTCCAGGCCTGGGCGCCCGACGTCTATCAGGGCGCGCCCACCCCCGTCACCGCCTTCATGGCCGCGGCCGCCAAGATCGCCGCGTTCGGCGCCCTGCTGCGACTGCTCGACGTCGCGGTTCCGACGCTCAAGGACCAATGGCGGCCGGTGCTGTGGGGGGTCGCCATCGCCACCATGGCCCTGGGCACCGTCGCGGCGGTGACCCAGCG
Organism: uncultured Mycobacterium sp.; assembly: GCA_964466565.1. Lineage (GTDB taxonomy): Bacteria > Actinomycetota > Actinomycetes > Mycobacteriales > Mycobacteriaceae > Mycobacterium. Next base: position 3,060 of record CAYXOM010000247.1, on the reverse strand, counting down.
CGACGTCAAGCGGATGCTGGCCTACTCCTCGGTCGCCCACACCGGCTTCATCCTCACCGGTGTGATCGCCGCCAACTTCGCCGGAGTGTCGGGCACGCTGTTCTACCTGCTCGCCTACGGCTTCACCACCCTCGGGGCGTTCGCCTTCGTCGGGGTGGTCCGGGACCGCGACGGCGTCGAGCAGAACGACATGACCCGCTGGGCGGGCCTGGGCCGGCGCCATCCGGTCGCCGCCGCGGTGTTCTCGCTGTTCCTGCTGTCCCTCGCCGGGATTCCGCTCACCAGCGGCTTCGTCAGCAAGTTCGCGGTGTTCGCCGCCGCCGGCCAGGGCGGGGCGATCACCCTGGTGGTGGTCGGGGTGCTGGCCAGCGCGGTCGCCGCCTACTTCTACGTCCGGGTGATCGTGCTGATGTTCTTCACCGAACCCGACGAGGACACCCCCGAGATCAGCCCACCCAGCGGGCTCACCGTCGCCGTCATCGCCATCCCGCTGCTGATCACCTTCGCGCTGGGCACCTTCCCCCAACCGGTCCTCGACCTCGCCGAGTCGGCCGCGGCGTTCCTGGTCCGGTGACCCCGCCGGGGCCGTAGTGTAGAGCGTCGGAGGATGCCGATGACCAGTCAGCCGAGCGTCGATACCGACGTCGGGCGCCTGCAGCGGTCGGGCCGCGACACCGCCGCCATCCCCGCCCTTCTCTCGCAATGGCTGGCAGCCGAACTCGGCACCGCCCCGGAGATCACCGTGGAGAGCGGCGTGGACTCCAACGGCATGTCGTCGGAGACGATCATCCTGACCGGCCGGTGGACACAGGACGGCGAACCGGTCGAACAGAAGTGGGTGGCCCGCGTCGCGCCGACCGAGCAGGACGTGCCGGTGTTCTCGTCCTACCGGATGGACCGTCAGTTCGAGCTGCTGCGCCTGGTCGGCGAACTCACCGACGTCCCGGTGCCGGCGGTGCGCTGGATCGAGCCGACCGGCCGGGTACTCGGCAGCCCCTTCTTCCTGATGGACCACGTCGAAGGACTCGTCCCGCCCGACGTGATGCCCTACACCTTCGGTGGCAACTGGTTCGCCGACGCGTCGGCACAGCAGCGTCGGGAACTGCAGGACGCCACCGTGGGGGTGCTCGCCGAGTTGCACTCGATCCCCGACGCCGCCGGGCGGTTCGGCTTCCTCACCGAGGCCGGGCAGCCCGGCGACACCCCGCTTCGCCGGCACTTCAACTGGCTGCGCGAATGGTACGAGTTCGCCGTTCCCGACATCGGCATCTCGCCGCTGGTCGAGCGGGCGCTGACCTGGCTGGAGGACAACTTCCCCGCCGGTGTCGCGGCAACCGAACCGGTGCTGGTGTGGGGTGACTCGCGGATCGGCAACGTGCTCTACGAGGACTTCCGGCCGGTGGCCGTCCTGGACTGGGAGATGGCGACGATCGGCCCCCGCGAACTCGACGTGGCCTGGATCATCTTCGCTCACATGGTGTTCCAGGAACTCGCCGGGCTGGCCGGGCTGCCGGGGCTTCCCGATGTTCTCCGCGAGGAGGACGTGCTGGCGACCTACCGGGAGCTGACCGGCGTGGAACTGGGCGACCTGGGATGGTTCTACGTCTTCGCCGGGGTGATCTGGTGCGTGGTGTTCATGCGCACCGGCGCGCGGCGGGTGCACTTCGGCGAAGTCGAGAAGCCCGACGACGTCGAGTCGCTGTTCTATCACGGGGGTCTGCTGAAGCGATTGATACAGGAGGATGTTTAAGTGCTCGGACCCCTCGATGAATACCCCGTCCACCAGGTGCCGCAGCCGATCGCCTGGCCCGGCTCGTCGGACCGCAACTTCTACGACCGCTCCTACTTCAACGCCCACGACCGCAGCGGCGACATCTTCGTCATCACCGGCATCGGCTACTACCCCAACCTCGGGGTCAAGGACGCCTTCCTGCTGGTGCGTCGCGGCGACACCCAGACCGCGGTGCACCTGTCCGACGCGATCGACTCCGACCGGCTCAACCAGAACGTCAACGGCTACCGGGTGGAGGTCGTCGACCCGCTGCAGACGATCCGGATCGTCATGGACGAGACCGAGGGGGTGGCCTGCGACCTGACCTGGGAGGGATTGTTCCCGGTGGTGCAGGAGCAGCGGCACGTGCTGCGGGCGGGCAACCGGGTGACCCTCGACGCCCAGCGCTTCGCCCAGGTCGGTTCCTGGAGCGGGCGGATCACCGTGGACGGCACCGAGATCGTCGTCGACCCGAAGGTCTGGATCGGCACCCGCGACCGGTCCTGGGGCATCCGCCCGGTGGGCGAACGCGAACCCGAGGGCCGGCCGGCCGACCCGCCGTTCGAGGGCATGTGGTGGCTGTACGTGCCGATGGCCTTCGACGAGTACGGGATCGTGGTGATCATCCAGGAGGAGCCCGACGGCTTCCGCTCGCTGAACGACTGCACCCGGATCTGGCGCGACGGACGGGTGGAGCAGTTGGGCTGGCCGCGGGTGAAGATCTCCTACCGGTCGGGAACCCGGATCCCCACCGGTGCGGTGATCGACGCCACCGACGCCGCCGGCGCGCCACTGCGCTTCGAGGTGGAGTCCAAACTGGCGGTGCCCATCCACGTCGGCGGCGGCTACGGCGGCGACGTCGACTGGCTGCACGGGGTCTGGAAGGGCGCGAAGTTCACCGAGCGGCTCACCTATGACATGACCGACCCCGCGATCATCGGCCGGGCCGGGTTCGGGGTGATCGACCACGTCGGCCGCGCGGTGTGCCACCAGCCCGACGGCTCGACCGCCGAGGGGTGGGGGCTGTTCGAGCACGGCGCACTGGGCCGCCACGATCCGTCGGGCTTCGCCGACTGGCTGACCGTCGCGCCGTAGCGGCGCGTCAGGCGGCGTGCCGGGCCAGGGCGACACCGATCCCCACCTCGACCGTGCCGATGTCGTAGCGTGGCCACGCTCCGATCGGTGGCGCTGTCGAGTCGTGAGTGGCGCCCGTCGGGGTGCTCAGGGCGGCGACGTGGGTGCCCTCGGGCCCGGTGTGCGTCACCACCTTCCAGCCGGGTGCCTGCTTG
>CAYXOM010000246.1:0-11022 GCA_964466565.1 uncultured Mycobacterium sp. | reverse complement strand
GGCGAGCCAGCGGCGCGGGCTCCAGGCGGGCAGCCGATTGCCCCGGCGCGGTTCATCGGGTTCGGAGTCCGGCCGCGCCGCCGGACGGCCCGCCGGGGGCCGGGCGGGGGCACGCGGACCCTCCTCCATCGCGGCCCTGGCCGCCTCGACCTGGTCGCGGGGAGAGGCGAACCCGGCGCCGGGCGCCGGCGGGATGACCGCGGTGAGCCGTTCGTCGGGGGGCACCCGGCGTCGGACCGCCGCCTCGCCCTCGGGCGCGGGACCGGCGGGTTTACCGGCCCGTGACCGGCCGTCGGCGGGTCGGTCGTTATTCACTGGCGGTGCGGGCGCCGGTGCGCGCGGTCCGGGTACGGGGTGCGCCCTTGGACCGGGGCGCGCCGAGGACGTACGACTTGACCAGATGGTTCCAGCTGCAGGTGCGGCACACCTCCACGACGTGCACCGCGAACTCCTCGAACCGGGAGGCGAGCAGGACGAGTTCCTCGGTCGAGCGCGCCGATCCCGACACCGCGCCGAGGTGGTCGCCGAACACCCAGGACACCAGGGTCAGCTGCTCCTTGCGGCAGATCGGGCACATCACCGCGCTGGGCCGGCCGTGGAACTTCGCGGCCCGCAGCAGATACGGGTTGGCGTCGCAGACCTCGCTGACCCCGGTCCGCCCGGAGTAGACCTCGGCCAGCAGGGACCGCCGCCGGAGGGCGTAGTCGACTACCTGCCTCTGCAACCGCACGGTGATAAGGGTACGTCGGGGGTCCTGCCCGAGGGGGAGCGACCCGACACCGGGGGCACTCGGCGGCCAACCTGGTGATTTGGCACGGGATATATCGGTTCGATATTGTGGGCAACTGTGTCGAGACGTCCTGGCGATTGAGCAGGCCGGCATCAGCGTCACACGCATCCGAGGAGGTGACCCGTGCTGGAACTGGCGATCCTGGGTCTGCTCCATGAATCCCCCATGCACGGCTACGAGCTGCGCAAGCGGCTGACCGGCCTGCTGGGGGCGTTCCGGGCGTTCTCCTACGGCTCGCTCTACCCGGCGCTGCGGCGGATGCAGGCCGACGGTCTGATCATCGAGGACGCCGCGCCGGAGGGCACCCCCGTGCTGCGGCGGGCCCGGCGCGTGTACCAGCTGACCGACGCCGGACGCCGCCGCTTCGCCGAGCTGGTCGCCGACACCGGTCCGCAGAACTACACCGACGACGGCTTCGGGGTGCACCTGGCGTTCTTCAACCGCACCCCGGCCGAGGCGCGGATGCGCATTCTGGAGGGCCGCCGCCGGCAGGTCGAGGAGCGGCGCGAGGGTCTGCGCGACGCGATCACCCGCGCCAGCAACTCCCTGGACCGCTACACCCGCCAACTCCACCAGCTGGGCCTGGAGTCCAGCGAACGCGAGGTGAAGTGGCTCAACGAACTCATCGCCGCGGAGCGGGTGGCACAGAGCCATCCCGATCAGGGCCGCGTCCAGAGCTGAATCCGACCGAAGAACGAAGTACGAGAAGGAGTACGTCCATGACCAACGAAGTGCGTGTCGCCATCGTCGGCGTCGGGAACTGCGCGTCCTCACTGGTCCAGGGCGTCCAGTACTACCGGGACGCCGACCCCGCGGCGTCCGTCCCGGGGCTGATGCACGTCACCCTCGGTCCTTACCACGTGCGAGACGTCAAGTTCGTCACGGCGTTCGACGTCGACGCCAAGAAGGTGGGCTTCGACCTCTCCGAGGCCATCTTCGCCTCGGAGAACAACACCATCAAGATCGCCGACGTGGCGCCGATGAACGTCCCGGTGCGCCGCGGCCCGACCCTCGACGGCATCGGCAAGTACTACGCCGACACCATCGAGGTGTCCGACGAGGACCCGGTGGACGTCGTGAAGGTACTCAAGGAGAACAAGGTCGACGTCATGGTCTCCTACCTGCCGGTGGGCTCGGAGGAGGCCGACAAGTTCTACGCCCAGTGCGCCATCGACGCCGGCGTCGCGTTCGTCAACGCGCTCCCGGTGTTCATCGCCTCCGACCCGGTGTGGGCCGAGAAGTTCGCCGAGGCCGGGGTGCCGATCGTCGGTGACGACATCAAGAGCCAGGTCGGCGCGACGATCACCCACCGGGTGATGGCCAAGCTTTTCGAGGACCGCGGCGTGCAGCTCGACCGAACCATGCAGCTCAACGTCGGTGGGAACATGGACTTTCTGAACATGCTCGAGCGCGAGCGGCTGGAGTCCAAGAAGATCTCCAAGACCCAGGCCGTCACCTCCAATCTGCAGCGCGAGTTCAAGACCAAGGATGTGCACATCGGGCCGTCGGATCACGTCGGCTGGCTCGACGACCGCAAATGGGCCTACGTGCGGCTGGAGGGCCGTGCGTTCGGCGACGTGCCGCTGAACCTGGAGTACAAGCTCGAGGTGTGGGACTCGCCGAACTCCGCCGGGGTGATCATCGACGCGGTGCGGGCGGCCAAGATCGCGCTCGACCGCGGGATCGGCGGCCCGGTGATCGCGGCGTCGGCCTACCTGATGAAGAGCCCGCCCCAGCAGCTGCCCGACGACGTCGCGCGGGCGCAGCTCGAGGAGTTCATCACCGGTCAGTAGCCGCAGCCCGTGGACGAGTTCGCCTACCTGCCCGAGAACGCCGCCGACATCGGCCACACCGGGCCGCTGCCGCCTGTCGAGCGTGTCGAGCGCGCGGCCGTCTCCGCGCTGCGCTGGGGCGGCGGCCCGGCGAAGGTCGTTTTCCTGCACGGCGGCGGACAGAACGCCCACACCTGGGACACCGTCATTCTCGGCCTGGGACTGCCCGCCCTGGCGGTCGACCTGCCCGGTCACGGTCGCTCGGCCTGGCGGGAGGACGGCGACTACGGCCCCAAACTCAACGCGGTGGCCGTCGAACCGGTCATCGCCGAACTGGCGCCCGAGGCCGACCTGGTGGTCGGCATGTCGCTGGGCGGGCTGACCGCCATGCGGCTGGCGGTCACCGCCCCACAGCTGGTGCCCGGGCTGGTGATGGTCGACGTGACACCCTCGGCGCCCGAACGCCACGAGCAGATGACCAAGGCCCAGATGGGCGCCGTCGCGCTGGTGCGCGGTGAGCGCAACTTCCCCAGCTTCGAGGCGATGCTCGACGCCACCGTCGCCGCATCTCCGCACAGATCACGGGAGTCATTGCGGCGCGGGGTTTTCCACAACTCCAGACAGCTCGACGACGGCAGTTGGACGTGGCGCTATGACACCTTCCGCAGCGGCGCGGGCTTCGAGGGACTCTGGGAGGACGCACCGTTGCTGACGACCCCCACGACGCTGGTGCGCGGCGGCAAGTCGTTCTTCGTCGACGACGCCGACGCGGCCCGGTTCGCCGAGACCGCGCCGGGGTTCCAGCGGGTGATCGTGGTTCCCGACGCCGGACACTCGGTCCAGGGCGACCAACCCGCCGCACTGGTGCAGATCCTGCGCTCCGTGCTTGAGTGATGACATGAGCCTGCCCGTCCGCATCGGCGTCCAGTTACAGCCCCAGCACGCCGACCACTACGGCTACCTGCGCGACGCGGTCCGCCGCTGCGAGGACCTCGGGGTCGACATCGCCTTCAACTGGGATCACTTCTACCCGCTCTACGGCGATCCCGACGGGGCGCACTTCGAGTGCTGGACGATGCTGGGCGCCTGGGCCGAGCAGACCTCGGTCATCGAGATCGGCGCGCTGGTCAGCTGCAACTCCTACCGCAATCCCGAGTTGCTCGCCGACATGGCGCGAACGGTGGACCACATCAGCGAGGGACGGCTGGTCCTGGGCATCGGCTCAGGGTGGATGCGCAAGGACTACGAGGAGTACGGCTACGAGTTCGGCACCGCCGGCAGCCGCCTGGACGACCTGGCCGCCGCGCTGCCGCGCATCAAGGCCCGGCTGGCCAGGCTCAACCCCGCCCCCCTGCGGCAGATCCCGATCTGTATCGGCGGCCAGGGCGAGCGCAAGACCCTGCGCCTGGTCGCCGAGCACGCCGACATCTGGCACGGCTTCACCGACGCCGACACCTATCCGGGCAAGGCAGCAGTGCTCGACGCGCACTGCGCCGCGGTCGGGCGCGACCCGACCACGATCGAGCGGTCCTCCGGCGTGCCCGGCCGCGGCCCCGAGGAGGTGGTGGCCAATGCCGAGGCCCTGGCCGGCCTGGGGGTGACGCTGATGACCGTCGGGTGCGACGGGCCCGACTACGACCTGTCAGCGGCCGAGGCGCTGGGCGCCTGGCGGGACGGCCGCGCGGGATAGCGCCGGGCGGTTACACTGTCGCACCATGTCGGCACTCCAGCAGCAGGCCACCGACCTGGCCGCTGACCTGCAGGGGGCTCTCGCCAAGCTGATCGTCATGATGCGCCGCGCCGAGTCGCCGGGCGGTGCCCGCCACGATCTCACCCTGGCGCAGGTGTCGATCCTGCTGACGCTGCTGGCCAACGGCCCGATGCGGATGACCGAACTGGCCGCCCGGGAGCGGGTACGCACACCGACGACGACGGTGGCGATCCGGCGACTGGAGAAGCTCGGACTCGTGCGGCGGTCGAGCGATCCGCGTGACCAGCGTGCCGTGCTGGTCGAGGTCACCGAAGAAGGCCTGGTCCAGTATCAGGAGGCGCTGGAGTCGCGTCGGCTGCACCTCGCCGAGTTGCTCGGGCGGCTGACCGACGAGGAACGCGCCGACCTGGTGCGCGCGGTCCGCCCCCTCGAGCGACTGGCTGGGTTCGAGGACTACCCCAGCCAGTCGAGCACCGCGGCGGCGGTCCAGGACTGCTGCATGCTGCCCAGCGGCTCGCCGGTGAAGGGCTCGTAGTACTCAGCGAAACTGCCGTCGGTCGCCTGCCGAAGACCCTCCCGGCGCAGCAGCGCAGCGCGTTCGGACCACCCGCGCCGGGCGAACGCCCAGGAGAACAGCCAGGTAAGCACCGGCCACACCGGGCCACGCCAGTACTCCCGCGGCCGGAAGTCCCCCGAGACCGGGGACGTGGACGGGATCAGCACATATCGCAGATCGGGATGCCCGCTGAAGCGCGGGCCCTCCAGCAGCCGCAGCAGCGCTCGCTCGCGGTCGTGCCGCAGACCGCCGCACAGCAGGGGCGCGAACTGCGCGACGGTCTCGGTGCGAATCCACCGCCGGGCGCGAACGTCGTAATCCGCCGCCGCCCCGCTGCGCCCATCGGTGGTCTGCACGACCCCTGCCCGGAAGCGCTGCGCCCAGCCGTAGAGGTCGCGGACGTCGGCGTGCGGGCGCTTGTGCTCCTCCCCGATACCGGCCAGCACCTCGCAGGCCACCGCGAAGATCGCCGAGAAGAACACATCCTCGACGGCGAAGCTCATCGCGGTGGGTAACCGGTCGTCGTCGTAACCGACGGCCTTCATCTCCTCGAGCAGCCACAGGTAGCGGTCGTACTCGCCATCGGAGGGCCGCTGGCTGGGGTCGGTGATGATCTCGCGGTCGGCGCGCCGGTAGTCCGGCACCGCCCGCGCCACGACGCCGGCGTAGGCGCTGTCCCAGCGCGGGGAGTTGTCCATGCCGGACTCCCAGCCGTGATAGACGGTGATCCGGCCGTGCTGGCTGGGGTCGCGTGCCTCGGCGAGCCAGCGGTGCCAGCGCATGAGATCGTTCCATCGCCGGTCGAGGAAGCTCTCGGCCGCCGCGCGCGTGGACCGCCCCCGGACCCGGGCCCGGTCGAGAATCCGCTGCACCGCGATGGCATGCACCGGCGGCTGGGTGATGCCGGAGGTTTGCCGGTCCCGGGGAGCGTGGGCGGCCAGTTCGGCACAGGCCCAGCGCTGCGGGCCGGGGAAGTAGCCCTCGACCCCGGCGGCGAAGACGATGTGCGGGATCATCCCGTTGGACCACTGAGCCGAGAGCAGGGTGTCGAGTTCCACCACGGCGCGCTCCACGCTCAGCGAGGCCAGGCCGACCGCGACGAAGGCGGCATCCCAGCTCCACATGTGCGGGTAGAGTCGCGGCGCCGCCGAGGTCATCACGCCGAGATCGTTGCCGCGCAGCAGGTATGCCGCCCGGGCGGCGAGCTGGGTCGGGGTGAAGCCGGGATCGAAGCCCATCGGATCATTCTGGGGCCCGCGGGCCCGGAACGCCCTCGGTAGGGTTTCCGGCATGCCGACCGCGCTGATCACCGGGGCCGCCCGCGGCCTGGGTGCGGCGATCGCCGAGGCGCTGGCGCCCACCCACACCCTGCTGGTGGCCGGCCGGCCGTCGGCGGACCTCGACCGGGTCGCCACCCGGTTGGGCGCGACCGCCCTCGTGCTGGATCTCGGTGACCTCGCGGCGATCGCGGCGGCGGCGGCGGCAGTCGGCGAACTCGACGTGCTGGTGCACAACGCCGGCGTCGCCCACCCGGGCCGGTTCGCCGAGTCCACCCCCGGGCAGTGGCGTGACGCCTTCGACATCAACGTGACCGGCCCGGTGGCCCTCACCCAGGCGCTGCTGGAACCGCTGCGGGCCGTCCGGGGCCAGGTGGTGTTCATCAACTCCGGTTCGGGCCTGACCGTCTCGCCCGGGCTCGCGGCCTACTCCGCCAGCAAGTTCGCCCTGCGCGCGTTCGCCGACACGCTGCGCGCCGACGAGCCGCTGCTGCGGGTCACCAGCATCCACCCGGGCCGGATCGACACCGACATGCAGCGCGAACTCGTCGATTACGAGGGCGGGCTGTACGACCCCGCCCGGTTCCTCTCGCCGGCCACGGTGGCCGGCGTGGTCGCGCAGGTGGTGGCCACCCCGGCGGATGCCCACGCCCACCAGGTGGTGATGCGGCCGAGGGCACCACTCCCCGGGTGATCTCGGCGCGTTTTCCGCCGCTGGGCGGCGATCAGCGCGCCGAACTCGCCCTAGACCACCAGGTTGACCAGCCGGCCGGGCACCACGATCACCTTCTTCGGGACGGCCCCGGCCAGGAACGCCTGCACCTTCTCCTCCGCCAGTGCCGCGGCCTCGAGGAGGTCGCGGTCGGCGTCGGCGGCGACGGTGACGTGGCCGCGAACCTTGCCGTTGACCTGGACCGGGTACTCCACGACGTCGGCCGCGAGGTAGCGCTCGTCGGCCTGCGGAAAGGGCCCGCGGGCCAGCGAGGATTCGTGGCCCAGCCGCCGCCAGAGCTCCTCGGCCAGATGCGGCGCGAGCGGCGCGAGCATGAGCGTCAGCGGCTCCAGCGCCGCCCGGGCGGTGAGGCCCTCCTTGGTCAGGTGGTTGGTGTACTCGATCAGTTTCGCCGCCGCGGTGTTGTTCCGCAGACCCGCATAGTCCGCGCGGACCCCGGCGATGGTCCTGTGCAGAAGCCGCAGCGTCTGCTCGTCGAGGTCGGTCTCGGAAACCCTCGGGGTTCCGTCATTCTCGTCCACCACCAGGCGCCACACCCGTTGCAGGAAACGATGGGCGCCGACGACGTCCTTGGTTGCCCAGGGCCGGGAGGCCTCCAGCGGGCCCATCGACATCTCATAGACACGCAGGGTGTCGGCGCCGTAGGCGTGGCAGATCTCGTCGGGGGAGACGGAGTTCTTCAGGCTCTTGCCGATCTTGCCGAACTCCTGGAACACCTCGACCTCGCCGTCGGCGCCGGGCAGGTAGAACCGCCCGCCCCGTTCGACCACCTCGGCGGCGGGCATATAGGCGCCGCGCGCGTCGGTGTAGGCGAAGGCCTGGATGTAGCCCTGGTTGACCAGCCGGCGGTAGGGCTCGCGGGAGGAGACGTGGCCCAGATCGTGGAGCACCTTGTGCCAGAACCGCGAATACAGCAGGTGCAGGACCGCGTGCTCGACGCCGCCCACGTACAGATCCACTCCGCCGGGGTCGTCGGGTCCGTGCTCGTCGGGCCGCGGGCCCATCCAGTAGGCCTCGTTCTCCGGGGCGCAGAACTGCTCGGCGTTGAGTGGGTCGGCGTAGCGCAGCTCGTACCACGAACTGCCCGCCCACTGCGGCATCACGTTGGTGTCACGGGTGTAGGACTGCAACCCGTCGCCGAGATCGAGGTCGACACGCACCCATTCGGTCGCCTTGTTCAGCGGCGGGGATGGCTCGCTGTCGGCGTTGTCGGGATCGAACAGCACCGGTGCGTAGTCCTCGATGTCGGGCAGCTCGACCGGCAGCATTGACTCCGGGAGGGCGTGTGGCCGGCCCTCGGCGTCGTAGACGATCGGGAACGGCTCACCCCAGTAGCGCTGGCGCGCGAAGAGCCAGTCTCGCAGCTTGTACTCGACGCGGGCGCGGCCGCGGCCGGTGGACTCCAGTCGGGCGACCACCTCCGTTTTAGCCTGCTCGACGTCGAGGCCGTCGAGGCTGCCGGAGTTCACCAGAGGGCCGTCGCCAGTGTAGGCCCGTTCGGAGGTGTCGCCGCCGGAGATCACCTCGATCACCGGCAGACCGAATTCGGCGGCGAACTCCCAGTCCCGCTGGTCGTGACCGGGGACCGCCATGATCGCCCCGGTGCCGTAGCCGAGCAGGACGTAGTCGGCGATGAAGATGGGGATCGGGTCGCCGCTGACCGGGTTGACCGCATGGCTGCCGAGGAACACCCCGGTTTTGTCCTTGTTCTCCTGGCGTTCGAGGTCGGACTTGGCGGCGATCGCGCGGCGGTAGGCAGCGACCGCCGCCGCCGGGGTGGGCGCCCCGCCGGTCCAGCGCGGGTCGGTCCCCTCGGGCCAGTGGTCAGCGGCCAGCGCGTCGACGAGGTCGTGTTCGGGGGCGAGCACCAGATAGGTCGCGCCGTACAGCGTGTCCGGCCGGGTGGTGAACACCTCGATATCCCGGCCGCCGGCGACGAAGAACACCGCGGCTCCCGTGGACCGCCCGATCCAGTTGCGCTGCATGGTCTTGACCTTCTCCGGCCAGTCCAGCAGATCGAGATCCTCCAGCAGCCGATCGGAGTACGCGGTGATCCGCATCATCCACTGTCGCAGTCTCTTCCGGAAGACCGGGAAGTTGCCGCGCTCGCTGCGGCCTTCGGGAGTCACCTCCTCGTTGGCCAGCACGGTACCAAGCCCGGGACACCAGTTGACCATCGAGTCGGCCCGGTAGACCAGGCGATGAGCGTCGAGGACCTCGGCGCGCTCAGTGGACGAGAGCTCCGTCCACCGCCGGCCGTCGTCGAGCGGGCGGGTGCCGGCCTCGAACTCCGCGATCAGCTCGCTCACCGGTCGCGCCCGGTCGAGGTCGGGGTCGAACCAGGCGTTGTAGATCTGCAGGAAGATCCACTGCGTCCACCGGTAGTAGTCGGTGTCGGTGGTGGAGAAGCTGCGGCGCTGATCGTGCCCGAGGCCCAGCCGGCCCAGCTGACGGCGGAAGTTTGCGATGTTGGCCTCGGTGCGGGTGCGCGGGTGGGTCCCGGTCTGCACCGCGTACTGCTCCGCGGGCAGCCCGAAGGAGTCAAAGCCCAGCGCGTGCAGGACGTTGCGGCCCGTCATCCGGAAGTACCGGGCGTAGACGTCGGTGGCGATGTAGCCCAGCGGGTGCCCGACATGCAGACCCTCGCCCGAGGGGTAGGGGAACATGTCCTGGACGAACATCTTGTCCTCGGGCACCGCGCCGCCGTCGGGAGGAGCCAGCGAACCGACCGGGTTGGGGACGTCGAAGGTGCCCCGGATGCGCCAGTTGTCCTGCCACCGGGCCTCGATCTGTGCGGCGAGTTCGGCCGTGTAGCGCTGCGCTGGCAGGTCGGGGTCGATCTCGCCGGAATCGGCGGTCGGCGAGTCGGTCACGCCAGTCAGGGTATCGCCGGGACGGGAGCGGCAACGGCGCGGTATCGGTTGCGTCGCAGTGCGGTCAGGGGTTGATTCCAGGTCCGTGCCGGCACCGTCCGGGGGTCCCAAACGCCGATACATTCGCGGTCACACCGAATCACGGGCCTCCTGACCGCCCGTGCTGGAAAAGGAAAGCTGCAATGCACTGGAATGCCCGGCGGGTAATCCTGGGTGGCATCGCCGCCGCCGCGGCTGCGGTGCTCGGGTTCACCGGCACCACCGCCTCGGCCGAGCCCGTAGAGCCCGCGCCGCCCGTGCCTGCCCCAGCGACCGTGACCGTCACCGTCACCCCGCAGAATGGCCCGGCCGCGACCGGCCCGTCCGCCGCCTCCCCGGCCCCATCCCCTTCGCCTCGGGACCCCGCACCAGCCGCCGCGGCGCCCCCGCCGACGACGCCGGGCAGCCCGCTGGAACCGGCGACCTCCGGCACCCTCGCGGAGTTCCTCCGCGACAACCGGGTGGCCGCGGAGCCGCTGCAGGCCGAGGGGTTCACCGCCCTCAACATCGTGCTGCCGATGCCCCCCGGCTGGCGGGTGGTGCCCGACCCGAACGTGCCCGACGCGTTCGCCGTCATCGCCGACCGCACCGGGGGAGACGCTCTCTACACCCCCAACGCCCAGCTGTTCGTCTCCGAGCTCGTCGGTGAGTTCGACCCGCGGGAGGCCATCAGTCACGGCTACGTCGACAGCCAGAAGCTGAGGGTCTGGCAGTCGACGGGCGCCTCGATGGCCGACTTCGGCGGCTTCCCGTCCTCGGTGATCGAAGGCACCTACCGGGAGAACGACCTCACCCTCAACACCTCGCGCCGCCACCTGATCGCCACCACCGGCGAGGACCGGTACCTGGTGTCGCTGTTCGTCACCACCGCGGCCAACCAGGTGGTCGCCACGGCCACCGCCACCGACGCGATCATCAACGGTTTCCGGGTCACCGTGCCCGGGACGAGCCCCGCGCCGCGGACGCCGGCCGCCGCTGCGCCTGCGAGTCCGGCGCCGGCCGCCCCCCTGAGCGACGCCGCGGCATCCGAGGGCGTCGCGGCGCAACCCGCCTCCGATGAACCCGCGGCCTGACCCGGGACCGCGGCTCGTATCCTCGGATCCATGCTCGCCGGTGCGGTCGTCTTCCTGTGCCTGGCGGCGCTGCTGACCGGGACGGGGCTGCGCGCGCGGCGCCACCCTCGCACCAACCACGTCAGCGGTCGGGTGCTGGCGATGGTGGTTCCGACCCAGCTCGCCGCCGCCGCGATCCTGGCCGGGGGGGCGGCGGCA
>CAYXOM010000245.1:0-6722 GCA_964466565.1 uncultured Mycobacterium sp. | reverse complement strand
CCACATCGTGTACACCACCCCGAACCGGGCCGCCTGGCGCTCGATGTCGGCGTGGATGGCGTCGCCCAGGCCCATATCGGCGACCATGATGTCGATCGCACGGCCGCTGGGGTGGTCGGGGAGCGGGTCGGCGCGCACGCCGCCGATGGAGCGCACGCCGGGATAGGTGGCCATGATGTAGGCCACCAGCCGTCGGGCGTTGGGCACCAGGCCGTTCATCCCGACGGTGGGGATCGGCGCGATCTGGCCGAGTGCTGCCATGACCGCGGACGGCTGGGACACCAGGACCGCGCGCTCGGTCGCCTGCTCCATGTCGGCGCGCAGCTGTGCCTGCTTGGCCATCAGGTCGGCGCGCACCCCGGCGGCCTCGTTGACCGCCGCCCGCGCGTGTGCGGCGGAGATCGCCGAGTTCATCTCAGCGATCCGGGCCTCCTGGTTAACCCGGTTGAGGTTGCGCATCTGCTCGGTCATCTGGGCGGCCACCACGCGCTGCACCGACATCTTGTCGATGAGGCCGGTCGGTGACGCGGCGGTGAGGATCGCGGTGACGTCGTCGGTGCGCCCGCCCATGTAGACCGAGGCCAGGAAGCGGTCCACCGAACCCCGGTAGGCGGCCAGTTGGTCCTGGGTCGCCAGGAACGCCGCCAGGTCGGCGGCCTGCTTGTCGTCGGCGGCACGCATCGCCTGCAGTTTGGTGTCGAGAACCAGCTGGGCCGTTTTGATGTCCTCGGTGAGCTGTTCGGTGCGCTTCTTCATCTCGGCAAGATCGGCCAGCGGGTCCTGCGCCGGTTCGGCGGACGCCGCACCGCCCCACGTCACGCTGAGGGCGGTGACCACCGCGACCGCGCCGAGCAGATACCTGCGGGAAGCGGATCTCACCGCGGACGGAAATTCCAACTTCAAGACTGCGCATCCTCTTACTGCCGCCGACGCCGTCGTGCGTACGGGTGGCTCTGCCCTAGGTCTCGATTAGGTTACGAAACGGCATCGGCGTTGTCCACTCCCGGTTCTGAGCCGGCGGCGTGGGTTGGCCGGGCGGGTCAGGCCACGGCGGTCTCTCCGGGCGCGCCTGTTCCGATGACGGCGGTGGACAAGGCGGGAGGACACCGGCTCAACTGACCGCATCCCCCCCTCGTCGGGTTGTCAAAAGCCTCAAGTGATCCCAGGTCATGGGCTGCTTCTTCACGTGGGTGACCAGCACGGCCGGGTCGAAGTACAGGTCAATTCCCGCCCGGTAGGCCTTGACGCACCACGACACATCCTCGCCGACGGAGTCGACGACATCGCCCCCGCGATCGTCCTCGCCGACTTTGACGGACTCGAGGTTGAACCACGGACGCGGAATCTTCTCGAAGACCCCGGACTTCATCGCCACGAACCCCAGACCGATGCTCTGAACCTTGATCGGTTCTTTCATTCTGAGGATTTCGACCGCCGGAATCCCGCCCGGTGTTCCCCATGCATGCACCGTCGTGGTGAAGCCGTCCTCCATAAGATAGGCACCCGACACGACGTCGAATTCCGAGTCGTAAATTCTGAAGAACTGGTCCGGGGTCCAGGATATGTCGGAATCGATCCAGAAAACCTTCTTATAGGTGATGTCCTTGCCGCCGGGGGTGGTCTGACTCGGATCGAGGTTGCGCCCCTCCACTCCACTTGCGGTCAACTCCCTGGCGTGATGTATCAGCGAGGAGTAGTTATTCAGCCATTTGAAGGTGATTCCCCGCCTGCCGCACTCGGTCAGGGTTAGCACTAGGCTCTTGACATACCGCGCCTCCAATGACGTGCCGGGCGTGCAGATCAGGACGTCATAGTGGGTCATCTTTCCAGTCCTCCCGGGGCTACGCTGGCGACGGCGCCGTCCCCTCACAACGTCACAAATCCGGACGGTCCGGTTCTCGGTGCGGGCGCACTCGCACCACCAGCACCATTGGTAACATCGCGGGGTGCCGGACTCGCCACGTCGTTTCGCCGTCGCGCAGGCCGGCGCCGTCTCGCGGCGCGCCGCCCTGCGATACGCGGCGGCCGCAACGGCCGCGGTGGGCGCGGCGGCGAGTGCGGGCGCTCCCTGGGCCGGGGCTACCGCGCCGATGCTGATCGACTTCGCCATGCGCCAGATCCCCGCGAAGGCCATCCGGGATGCCGGCTACGCCGGAGTGATCAACTACGTCTCGACCTCGCGGCCCGGTTCCAACTTCGGCGCCAAGCCGATCACCCGCCCCTATGCCGAGTCGCTGACCGCCGCCGGCCTGGTGATCGTCAGCAATTACCAGTACGGCAAGCCGGGCGGCACGGCACCGTCGGACTTCACGCGGGGGTTCGCCGGGGGCGTCGCCGACGCGCGAACCGCCTGGCACCTGCACACGGCTGCAGGCGGCGGGCGCAGTGCCCCGATCTTCTTCAGCGTTGACGAGGACATCAGCCGTGATACCTGGAACACTGTTGCTTTGCAGTGGTTTCGGGGGATCAACTCGGTGCTGGGCGTGCAGCGCACCGGTGTCTACGGGGGAATCGATGTCTGCCGGTGGGCGGCCGCCGACGGCGTGATCGGCAATTCCCGCACACCCGGCCGGCGGTGGGCCTGGCAGACCAGGGCCTGGTCGGGCAACCGGATCGACCCCGCCGCGGTGCTCTACCAGCGCATCGTGGCCACCCGGGCGAACCCGGGCCCGCTGGTCGGCGGGGTCGAGGTTGATGTCAACGACGTCCTGGCCCAGGACTGCGGTCAGTGGAACTTCCATCCGTGAGGTCACGTGCGCAGGGGACGGCCGCGTTCGGGACTCAGTCCTGCCCGGCCGCACGCAGAGCCACCAGCAGATCGCCCTCGTCGGCCCGGTCACCGACGGCGAATCTGACTTCCTCGACGACCGCGTCGGCGGCGGCGATGATCTTGTGTTCCATCTTCATCGCCTCCACCACCATCAGACAGGTTCCCTCGGCGACCTCGTCGCCGTCGGCTACGTGCACGGCGACCACTGTGCCGGGCAGCGGGCATCTCGGCCCGCCGCCGCCCTCGTCGGCGTCGTGGTCGGCGAACCGCGGAACCCGTTTCCAACTCAGCGATCCGGCCGGCGAGGACGTGTGCGCCACCGCCCCGTCGTCGGTGAGTGTGACCGCGACCTGGGTCCGGCAGCCGTCCACCTCGATCACCTGCATGCGATCGTCGCGCCGCAGCAGCCGCACCCGATGTCGCGACCGGGTGTCCTCCCGGAGTTCACCGCGGTCGTCGGGCGCGGGCGGATCACCGACCAGCACGGTGGCGTCGTGTCCGGTGAGGGTGTATTCGACCCAGTAGCGCCTATCGCCCTCAGACCATTGCTGCCGCTGTCCGCGGGTGGCCAGATTGCGCCATCCGCTGGGAGCGAATGCGTTGCAGCGGTTCGCCATCCGCTGGGCGGCCTCGGTCTCGAACACAGCCCCGAGTAGCAGGGCCAGCCGGTCGGCGGGGTTCGGCAGACCGCCCGCCAGCACCTCCGGATGCTGGTCGAGATAGTTGGTGTAGGTGTTCCCGGCCAGGTAGTCGGGCTCCGCGAGGATGGCCCCCATGGCGCGGGCGTTGGTCTGCAGGCCGAAGATCCGGCTGCCGCGCAGTGCCCGCGCCAGGCTCCGGGCAGCCCCGACTCGGGTCGGTGCGTGGGCGATCACCTTGGCCAGCAGCGAGTCGTAGTCCGAGGAGATCACCGACCCGGATTCCACCCCGGCGTCGACCCGTACATCGCCGGCGATGTGGAACTCCGCCAGTGTGCCGGTCGAGGGCAGCCAGCCCTGGGCAGGATCCTCGGCCACCACGCGGGCCTCGATGGCGTGGCCGCTGATGGCGATGTCGGCCTGGGTGACCGGCAATGGCTCCCCCGCGGCGACCCGCAACTGCAGTTCGACGAGATCAACACCGGTGATCGATTCGGTGACCGGATGCTCGACCTGCAGACGGGTGTTGACCTCGAGGAACACGATGACCGGGCCGTCGCCGGCGTCATCGCCGACGAAGAACTCCACCGTGCCGGCACCCTGGTAACCGACGTGGCCGGCCAACGCGACCGCGGCGTCGCAGAGTCGCTGACGCGTCTCGGCGTCGATACCGGGCGCGGGTGCCTCCTCGATGATCTTCTGGTTGCGCCGCTGGATGGAGCATTCGCGGTCGAAGAAGTGCAGCACGGTTCCGTGGCCGTCGCCGAGAATCTGCACCTCGACATGGCGGCCCCGCTCGATGTAGGGCTCGATGAACACCGTCGCGTCGCCGAAGGCGGCGAGCGCTTCACGGGAGGCGGCTTCGATGGCATCGGGGAGGTCCGCGGTGTCAGTCACCACGCGCATGCCGCGGCCACCACCGCCGGCCGCCGCCTTGATGAGGGCCGGCAGCGGCACGGAATCCGGCACCCGGCCGTCGGTGAGTTCGATGATCTCGGTCGTCGGCACGCCGGCGGCGACGGCGGTCCTCTTGGCGCTGATCTTGTCGCCGAGCAGGCCGATCTGCTCCGGTGTGGGTCCCACCCAGATCAGGCCGGCGTCGAGGACGTCGCGGGCGAAGGCGGCGTTCTCGGCAAGGAATCCGTAGCCGGGATGCACGGCGTCGCATCCGGTGGCCAGCGCAGCGGCGATGATGGCCTCGCCGCGCAGGTAGGACTCCGCCGGTGAGGCGCCGCCGAGTGCGACGGCCTTGTCCATGTAGTGGGTGTGCACGGCGTCGGCGTCGGGTTCGGAGTACACCCCGACGGTGGTGATCCCCATCCGGTGCGCGGTTCGGGCGATGCGGACGGCGATCTCGCCGCGGTTGGCGATGAGCAGGGTGCCCATTTGACGTGCCACGTCAGTGCCTCCACACGCCGTAGCCGTCGGTGCCCCGCACGACGTTGTTGTGCGCGGCGGACAGTGCCAGGCCGAGGACGGTTCTGGTGTCCGCGGGATGGATGATCCCGTCGTCCCAGAGGTGTCCGGTCGCGTACAGCGCGGTCGACTGCTCGTCGATCAGCGCCTCCAGGCCGGCGACCCGGGCGATGTGTTTCTCCTCGGCCTCCCCGGTCAGCGGCATCCCCTTGGCCTCGGCGGCCGATCTGCCCACGATGTCCATCACCCCGGCGAGCTGTCTGGGTCCCATCACGGCGATCCGGTGATTGGGCCAGCTGAAGACGAATCTCGGGTCGTAGGCCTTACCCGCCATGCCGTAGTTTCCGGCGCCATAGGAGGCACCGATCATCAGAACCACATGCGGCACCGCCGAATTGGAGACCGCGTTGATCAGTTTCGCGCCGTTTCTGATGATGCCGGCCTGCTCGGCCTTGGAGCCGACCATGAATCCGGTGATGTTGTGCATGAAGATGAGCGGGGTGTCGATCTGATTACACAACTGCACGAACTGGGCGCCCTTCTTGGCCTCCTCGGAGAACAGGATGCCGTTGTTTGCCAAGATCCCGACCGGGAAACCGTGCACCGACCCCCAGCCGCAGATCAGTTTGTCGCCGTAGCGGGGTTTGAACTCCTCGAAGCGGGATCCGTCGAGCACCCGCGCCAGGATCTCCCTGACGTCGAAAGGAATGCGAACGTCCGCCGACGCGCACCCGAGGAGATCGAAAGGGTCGTACATCGGAGCGTCATCGGGTTCGGTGGGGCCCGGCCCGAGCTTGCGCCAGCGCAGGTGCGCCACGATGCGGCGGATGTGGCGCAGGGCGTCCATCTCGTCGACGGCGAGGTAGTCCGACAGTCCGCTCGTCCTGGAGTGCATCTCCGCGCCGCCAAGAGTCTCCTCGTCGATGATCTCATTGATCGCCATCTTCACCAACGGCGGCCCGCCCAGGTAGGCGGTGCCCTGGTTCTTGACGAAGACGGTGTAGTCGCTCATGCCCGGGTTGTAGGCGCCGCCGGCGGTGTTCATCCCGAACACCCCGGTGATCACCGGGATGCCCGCTTTGGAGAGCCGGGTCAACTCCTTGAACACCGCGCCGAAGCGGGTGAAGAAATCGGCCTGCTTGGGCAGGTCCCCGCCCCCGGATTCGGTCATGACCACCAACGGCATCCGGTTGACCCGGGCCACCTCGATGGCCCGCAGAATCTTCAGCCCGGTCCACTGATTCATCGTGCCCCCCCGATAGGTCATATCGGATGCCCAGATGACGCATTCGGTGTTCTCGATCACCGCGATCCCGGTAACCACCGCAACACCAACCGGTTCGCCGGTCCCCCACCCGGCCAGGGGGGAGATCTCCAGGAACGGCGTCGTCGGGTCGACGAGTTGCTCAACGCGCTCGCGCGGCAGCATCTTGCCGCGCTGCCGGTGCCGCCGGACATAACCCTCGCCGCCGATGGTCTCCACCGTCGCCATCTGCTCGGCGGCCTGATCCCACAGGGCCTGCATCGCGTCGAGGTTCGCCCGGTAGTCGGCCGACCGGGTGTCCAGCCGTGAGCGCAGCACGGTGCCGATCGTCATGACAACAGTCTCACTTGAGAAGCCCGCCGGCGCTGACCATTTTGCCTACCTCGGTGGTGCCGGCTCCGATCTCGAGCAGGTTGCGCTCTGCTACGCCCGGTTCCGTAAGCGTCAGCGGACTCACGACGCAGGTCGGTTCACGTATTGTCCGGTCGTCGGCACTAGACATCCACCTGTGGCCCACCATCCTCCGACTAGCGTTGGTCACGTCCCGTGGAGTGGTGTAAGAGCGATCGGACTTTCGCGCGAGGCTCTGCGGTCGTTACTATGCCGTGAGAGCGGCTGTGGGGGCAACAGTTTC
>CAYXOM010000244.1:0-1887 GCA_964466565.1 uncultured Mycobacterium sp. | reverse complement strand
CGGCGCCGCGCCGCCGGCGGCCGCCGCGGAGGCGGCCGAGCCGGTCGTTGAGACTGTGGTCACTGCCGATGATGCGGATGCGGCGCTGGCCGAGTCCACAGTCGCTGCGCCCCCGGACGAAGCGACCCCCTCCACCCCCGAGTCCCCGGCGGCGGAGGCTGAACCCTCGGTTACATCCGAGCCCACCGCAGCCGCCCGCGCGGGCGACGACCGCGCCCGCGTCACGAGGGCCGCCGGATCCGCTGGGGCCTCGGGCAAGGCCCGCGGCGACCGGCGCGAGGCGGTCCGGGCAGGGCGCGTTGGCGGTAGTTAGGCCCGTAACTCGTTGGCGCCGAGCAGATGATCGGACCCTGTTAACGCGAGGCCATAAAGCACGGTCCCGATTATCAGCATCGCCACCACAACATAAGCGCCGATTTCCACTGTCAGTGGAAGCTCGAGAGCGGCGATGAGCTGACGCACGTTCAGCGCGATGATCAGATTGCCGACCAGAACGCCCAGTAGACGCTGAGGTGCCCGGCTGACGAGCCAAGCCGCGATGGGGGCAGCGAGGGCGCCGCCGATGAGCAGGGCCACGACGGCGTCCCAAGGAATCTGTTCGGCCCCAAGTCCGACCATGAACCCGGCGCTTGCCGCCAGAGCGACGACGAACTCGGCAGTGTTCGCTGTGCCGATTGCCTTCCGTGGTTCCAGCGCGTTCGATGCTGTCAGGGAGGTGGTCACCACCGGTCCCCAGCCGCCCCCTCCGGTGGCATCGATGAATCCACCCGCCAGGCCCAAAGGGCCGAGCCATCTGGCGCGTGCCCGCCGTTTCCTGCCAAGAATGGTTGGTCGGGTGAAGCGGTAGAGAACCAGGGCGCCGAGCGCGAGCAGGATGCTCGCGGTCCACGGTCGCGCTGCCGACAGGTCGATACTGCTCAGCAGAACGGCCCCCCCGAAAGCGCCGAATGCTCCCGGCACCGCCACTTTGACCAGCGCATGCCAGTCGACGTTGCCGAACTTGGCATGCGAGATCCCGGAGAATGCGGAGGTGGCGATCTCCACCAGGTGGACGACCGCAGACGCCGCCGCCGGGTGGTAGGCCAGAAAAACCAGGAGTGTGGTTGAGGTGATGCCGAACGCCATCCCCATGGCGCCGTCGACCAGTTGCGCCAGGAAACCCGCGACGGACACGAGCACTAGCGACCACATAGGTTCCCCATCATCGTAAATATGGTTGAACTTACCTAATTTAGGATCAATAGGGCGCGGGTTCAGATCCAGTGTTGGACTCCACTCGATTCAGACGGTGCCTGCGTCGTCCGATCGGACCCGCACGATCTTGCCCTCGGATGTGATGTGGATGCCGCACTCGGTCTTGTCCGTTCCGGCCCAACGCCCGCCACGGATGTCGGCGCTCGGTTGCGTGCACGGCTCACAGCCGATCGAGGGATAGCCCTCTGCTACGAGGGGGTGCCGGAGGATGTTGTTCGCGGCCAGGTACTCCTGCACCTGATCGTGGGTCCAGTCATGCAGCGGGTTGACCCGCAGCCAGCTCTCCTGGACCTCGACGATGTCCATCTGTGCTCGATCGTCGGTCTGGAACCTCTTGCGCCCAGTCAAGACGCAGTCGAAATTGCTCAGGACGCTGACCATCGGGAGGGTTTTTCGCAGATAGCAGCACCGATCGGGATCCCGCTTGTTGAGCTCTCCGACAGGATCGTCGGCCTGGAGGCGTGCCGGCGTGGGGCGGGCACGAACCAGGGTGGTGAGCCCAAGCTGGTCCATCAGGTCATCGACGTATGCCAATGTCTCCCGGAAATGCTTGCGGGTGTCGAGGAAGACAACGGGCGTTGAGGGCTCCTTGCTTGCCACGAGGCTGAGAAGGCAAGCCGCTTCAGCCCCGAA
>CAYXOM010000243.1:0-2926 GCA_964466565.1 uncultured Mycobacterium sp. | reverse complement strand
GCGCCCTCCCCGCCGCAGCAGATCCGCAGCGCTGACCCCGCCCTGGGAGCCACGGGCGTTGAGCTGCTCGGTCGCGGTCTGCGAATCGCCGTTCTCGGGTCGGGTGACCGGGATCGCCCGGGTCTCCTCGGGCGAGATCTGCTCGGCGGCCGGCACCGACTGGGTGGGGATCGCCGTGGTCGCGTCGGGGTCCGGCGCCGCGGCGGGGGCGGTGCTGGCGCGCCGGCGTCTGCCGCGCAGGTCGTCGAGCCAGGAGCCGACGTCGCGATCCTCGGTCCCGGCCCGGGCGAAGCGCGTCGTGGGCGCCTCGACTGCCGCTTCGGCAGGCGGGGTCGGCTGGGTCCGCGGGGCAGGCGGGGTTGCGCGCGGCGGCACGAGGGTGCCGGTGGCCACCGCGGCGCCCGCGTCCCGATGACGGGTCCCGGCCGGCGCCCCGACCGGCACCCGGGCCTCGCCCGGCTCGACGGCGGTGAGCGCCTTGCGCTCGTCGGGAAGGGTGATCTCGCCGAGCCCGATCCGGTTCTGCCACCGCTTCATCCAATTCGGCGCCCACCAGCAGTCGTCGCCCAGAAGTTTCATGACCGCGGGCACCAGGAACATCCGCACGATCGTCGCGTCGAGCAGCAGTGCGATCAGCAACCCGAATGCCAGGTACTTCATCATCACCAGATCGGAGAACACGAACGCCCCGGCCACCACCGCGAGCACCAGGGCCGCGGCGGTGATCAGCCGCCCGGTCGTGGCGGTGCCGATCCGGATCGCCTCGGTGGTGGACATCCCCTGCTCGCGGGCCTCGACCATCCGGGAGACCAGGAACACCTCGTAGTCGGTCGACAATCCGTAGATCACCGCGATGATCAACCCGATCATCGGCGCCATCAACGGCTGCGGGGTGTAGTTCATCAGGCCCGACCCGTGGCCGTCGACGAACATCCACGTCAGGATGCCCATCGTCGAACCCAGTGTCAGTGCGCTCATCAGGGCCGCCTTGATCGGCAGCACCAGCGATCCGAACGCCAGGAACATCAGCACCGTGGTGGTGGTGATCAGCAGCAGCACCATCAGCGGCAACCTCTCGAACAGGCTGTGGATGCTGTCCTGCTCGAGGGCCGGGGTCCCGCCGACGTACAGCGAAATCCCGCGGGGTGCGGTGATGGCCCGCAGTTCGTCGATCTTCTCGGCGGCGTCGGTGCGGTTGACCAAGCCGTTCTGGATCACCCTGACCGACGGGTCCCTGGACGCGCCGTCGAGATAGGGCCGCTCCTTCCACATCGCCTCGGGGTTGTTGTCCGGGTCGGTGAAGCCACTGATCGCCATGGCCTTGCCGCGGATCTCGGCGACCTGAGCGTCGGAGACCGGTGACCCGTCGTCCTTTTGCATCACCAGCGTCAGCGGCTCGGTGCGGAAGCCGGGGAAGAGGCGGTCGAAATCCTCCTGCGCCACCCGCACCGAGTTGTCCGGCGGCAGGTACTTCTCGCTGATCCCGCCCAGGGAAAGCCCACCCAGCGGGATGATCAGCAGGATCATGAACGCGAAGATCGGGGCGGCGAAGAAGACGGGCCGCTTCATCACCCGGTTGGCCAGGTTGCCCCAGAACCCGTTCTCCACCTCCTCGCGGGTCTTGGTCCTCTGGGTCTTCTCGGCCAGCCAGTTGAGCCACCAGTTGGTGGGCTTCCAGTCCCGCAGGAAGGGCACCCGCAGCAGCGTGCGCACGCCGAGGGCGTCGACGTTGGGGCCCAGGATCGCCAGGATCGCGGGCAGCACGGTCACCGACAGCACCGCCGAGAGCAGCACCGAGGCGATGATCGCGTAGGTGATCGACTTCAGGAAACCCTGCGGGAACAGCAGCAGCGGCAGCGAAGACGCCACGATGATCACCGCCGAGAACACCACCGTGCGGCCCGCCGTCATCACGGTCCGGCGCACCGCGGACTCGGTGTCATAGCCCTCGGCGAGTTCCTCGCGGAAGCGGCTGACGATGAACAGCCCGTAGTCCACCGCGATGCCCAGGCCGATCAGGGTGACCACCGGCTGGGCGAAGAAGTGCACCGGGGTGAACTCCGCCGCAATCCGCATGATGCCCAGGGCGCCCAGGATCGACAGGCCGCCGATGACGGCCGGCAGGCTGGCCGCCACCACTCCGCCGAAGACGAAGAACAGCAGGACGGCGACCAGCGGGATGGCGGCCACCTCGGCGCGGCGCTGATCCTCCCCGATGGTCCCGGTCAGCTCGCTGGCCAGCGGCTGCAGCCCGGCCAGCTGCACGTCGATCCCGTCGATGGCGAAGCCGTCGGCGACCTTCTGGTAGTTGTTCAGGATCGTGTCGTCGTCGTCGCCCCTGAGCTGGATCGACATGAAGGCGTGTTTGCGGTCGGCGTCGGCCATGTTGGCCAGTACCTCGGGGCTGCGGAAGTAGCCGATCGACCGCAGGATCTCGTCGGGGTGGTCCCGCGCGACCTGGTCGAGGTTGGCCAGGATCCGTCCGGCGAACTCGGGGTCGTCGACGGTCTTGCCCGCCGGCGCGGTGTAGACGGCCACGATGTGGCCGCTGGTGTCGCGGCCGTAGGCGGCGTCGGCCAGCAGCGAGGCCTTCACCGACTGGCTGCCCTCGTCGTAGAAGCCGCTCTGGGTGACGTGCTGGCCCAGGCTCATGCCAAGGACACCGCCACCGATGCACACCGCGACCATCAGGGCGATCACGATGTAGCGGTACCGGTAGACGGTCCGACCCCACCAGGCGAACACTCAGCCACTCCTCACTGGGCACATCCCACAGCAACATCCTCGTCGGGGGCGATCCCCGTCGGCTCCGGTCCCGAACTCCGCGGATCCGAATCGGGTCGCCGCTACCGGTTCACGAGGACCACCGCAGCTGTGCTCGTCGCGGGCGAAACCCCACGGTATCCGACGTTAACGCCCCGTCGGC
>CAYXOM010000242.1:0-7283 GCA_964466565.1 uncultured Mycobacterium sp. | reverse complement strand
ATGATCCAGTAGATTTTCTGGGCGCCGCGGACGGTGGCGGCCACCGCGGCCGCGGGCTGGGTGTTCGGCCTGTTGCGGGATCGCTCCGGCAGCCTGCTGGCCCCGGTGCTGGCGCACCTGGCGATCAACCAGGCCGGCGCGCTGGCGGTGCTGGCGGTGAAGCGGCGCACGCGAGACCCGCGGTGATCAGGCGAGCGGATCCCGACGCACTGCGCGCCGCGGTCACCGCGGTCGGCGCCTGGCTGCGCGACGAGGGCGCCGGCGAGCCCGACCGCACCGTCCTGGCCGCCGCGGTCCGGCTGACGGCCCGGGAACTGGCGGCGGCCGCCCCCGGCGGCAGCGTGGAAGTCCGGGTGCCGCCTTTTGTTGCGGTGCAATGTGTTCCGGGGCCGCGCCACACCCGTGGCACACCGCCGAACACCGTCGAGACCGATCCGCGGACCTGGCTGCTGCTGGCCTGCGGGCTGCTCGGTTTCGACGACGCCGCCGGTGCGGGACGGCTGCGGTTGTCGGGAGCGCGGGCCGGGTCCATTGCGGCGTGGTTTCCGCTGGTCAGCGGAATGGCCTCCGATTCGCGCTGACACGGCGTCCCAGGATTGCCGGTTTGGACCGGACCGGCCGTACACTGGGGAAGCCACCCCGACCGCGCCAGGGAGCAGCCATACCGTGATCGGCCACCTAGACGACGATCCCCGGGAGGAATGTGGCGTCTTCGGCGTCTGGGCCCCGGGTGAAGAAGTCGCGAAACTCAGCTACTACGGTCTCTACGCCCTGCAGCACCGGGGCCAGGAGGCGGCCGGCATCGCCGTGGCCGACGGGTCGCAGGTTCTGGTGTTCAAGGATCTGGGCCTGGTCTCCCAGGTGTTCGACGAGCAGACCCTGGCCGCCATGCCCGGCCACGTCGCCATCGGGCACTGCCGGTACTCGACGACCGGATCGACCACCTGGGAGAACGCCCAGCCGGTCTTCCGCAACACCGCTGCGGGAACCGGAGTTGCGCTGGGGCACAACGGGAATCTGGTCAACACCACCGAACTCGCCGAGCGGGCCAGGGCGGCGGGCCTGATCAACCACAACATGCCCGGCGGGGCCACCACCGACTCCGACATCCTCGGAGCGCTGCTGGCCGCAGCGGCGGCGGACTCCTCCGTCGAGCAGGCCGCGCTGGACCTGCTGCCGACCGTTCGGGGCGCCTTCTGCCTGGTGTTCATGGACGAGACAACCCTCTACGCCGCCCGCGATCCGCACGGGGTGCGTCCGCTGTCGCTGGGCCGGTTGGACCGCGGCTGGGTGGTGGCCTCGGAGACCGCCGCGCTGGACATCGTCGGCGCCTCGTTCGTGCGCGACATCGAGCCGGGCGAGTTGCTGGCCATCGACGCCGACGGGGTGCGCTCGAGCCGGTTCGCCCCGCCGACCCCGAAGGGGTGCGTGTTCGAATACGTCTACCTGGCCCGCCCGGACAGCGTGATCGCCGGGCGGTCGGTGCACGCGAGCAGGGTGGACATCGGCCGGCGGCTGGCCCGGGAGCGGCCGGTGGAGGCCGACCTGGTGATCGGCGTCCCGGAGTCGGGAACCCCCGCCGCGGTGGGATACGCGCAGGAGTCGGGAATCCCGTTCGGGCAGGGCCTGATGAAAAACGCCTACGTGGGACGTACCTTCATCCAGCCCTCGCAGACGATCCGCCAGCTGGGCATCCGGCTCAAGCTCAACCCGCTGCGCGAGGTGATCCGCGGCAAGCGGCTGATCGTGGTCGACGACTCGATCGTGCGCGGCAACACCCAGCGTGCCCTGGTGCGGATGCTGCGCGAAGCCGGCGCGGTCGAGGTGCACGTGCGCATCGCCTCCCCGCCGGTGAAGTGGCCGTGCTTCTACGGAATCGACTTCGCCACCCCGGCCGAACTCATTGCCAACGCCCCCGGCACCCAGACCGATGACGGCGAGATGCTGGAGTCCGTGCGACAGGCGGTCGGTGCGGACTCCCTGGCCTATATCTCCCAGCAGGGCATGATCGCGGCCACCGAGCAGCCGGCCAGCCGGCTGTGCTGCGCGTGCTTCGACGGCAAGTATCCGATCGAGTTGCCCGCCGCCGGCGCGCTGGGCAAGAACGTGGTGGAAAACATGCTAGCCGCCGTGCAGGCCGACAACGACAACGCCTCGGCGCTAAGCCGGCCCTGACGGCTGGGGTGCCTTTCAGGCCCGCGCCGCCGAGGTCACTTTCTTGACCCGCCGATCCAATACTCTTGCCTGCAAGGGCCTTCCGACGATCCAGTACACCCGCCCCGCGAGTCCACGCGGGTAAAAGATCGCGCGTTGCTCGTAGCGGCTGCCGCCGCCCTCCGGGGTGATCCGCATCTCCAGCCAGCGGTCGCCCGGTCCGCGCCGGTCGGCGCGCAGCTTGAGCACCCGTCCCGGTTCGCGCTCCTCGACCCGCCAGCGGCCCGGCACGCTGCTCTCCACCGCCGTCCACAGCTGTTCGGGAGTGGCCGAGGTGTGCTGGGAACGGGTGTCGGTGTACACCACCTCGCCAGCCCACTCGGGGTCCGAGGGCAACTGCGCCGCGGTGCCGGTATCCCAGGTGGTCTCCACCTCGCCGCGGGCGATGCGGGCCAGGGCCAGCGACACCGACCGCCGGTAGGGGGTCAGACCGCCCTCCGGCGGCGGGATGATGGCGTCGATGTCGTGGTTGTCCATCACCGCATCGCAGTGCAGCGACTCCACCAGAGGGCGGGCCAGCCCGGACGGGATCGGGGTCACCAGTCCGACCCATAGCGAGGCGATGGTCGGCGTGAGCACCGGCAGCACCAGGATGCGTCGGGGGGGCAGGCCGGCGACCTCGGCGTAGACCTGCATCATGTCGCCGTACTCGAGCACGTCGGGCCCGCCGATGTCCCAGCCGCGCGACTCGGGCACCTCGCAGGTGGCAGCCGCGACCAGGTAGTAGAGAACGTCGCGGATGGCGATCGGCTGAATTTTGTTGTGCACCCACTTCGGGGTGGTCATCACCGGGAGGCGGTCGGTGAGGTGGCGGATCATCTCGAAGGAGGCCGAACCCGACCCGACCACGACCCCGGCCTGCAGCACGATCGTCTCGATGCCCGAGGCGATGAGGATCTCCCCGACTGTGGTCCGCGACGAGAGGTGGGTGGACAACTCGGCCCCCGCGGGGTGCAGGCCGCCCAGGTATACGATCCGGCGCACCCCGGCCCGGCGGGCGGCGGAGACCACGTTGAGAGCGGCCCTTCGTTCCTCGGCGGCAAAATCCCTGGAGAAGCCCATGGAGTGCACCAGGTAGTAGGCAACGTCGACGCCCTCGAAGGCGCCCTCCAGAGAGACCGGGTCGCCGAGGTCGCCGCGCACCACCTCGATGTCCTCGCGCCACGGCACGGAGGCGAGCTTGTCGGGGTTGCGGGCTAGCGCCCGGACCGTGAACCCGCTTTCCAGCAGCCTCGGGACGAGCCGGCCGCCGATGTAGCCGGTCGCGCCGGTCACCAGGCACCGCAGCCCGCCCGCCGCCATCGCCCACCTCCTGACTTGATATCTAACCCGCCGCGGGCGCACCGCCGCATCGTTCTGCGGCAGGTGTCACAGCGCTGTCACCGAAACCGGCTGCGGGCGCCCCCGGGGCCTTCGGGGTGCCACAATGGGAAGATGGTCTTCACGGGCTGGCCGGCTGAGGCGGTCGAGTTCTACGAGGGCCTGGCGGCCGACAATTCCAAGGTCTACTGGCAGCGCCACCGCGAGGTCTACGAGAACAGCGTCCGGGCGCCGATGGAGCGGTTGCTGGCCGAACTGGCCGGCGAATTCGGTCCGGGCACGCTGTTCCGCCCCTACCGCGACGTGCGTTTCAGTGCCGACAAGAGCCCCTACAAGACCAACTGCGCCGCCCGGCTGGGCATGGGGTACATCTCTCTCTCCGCCGACGGGTTGTCGGTCGGGGCGGGCCTGTACATGCCGGACCCGCCCGCGCTGGGCCGCTACCGCGCCGCGGTCGACGACGAGACCTCCGGGCCGCAGCTGACCGCCATTGTGGCCGCTCTGCACGAGGCCGGGTTCGAGACGATGGCCCACGACGTGCTCAAAACCGCGCCGAAGGGCTATCCCCGGGACCACCCGCGCATCGACCTGCTGCGGCACAAAGGCATCGCGACCATGAAGACCTGGCCGGCCGGGCGCTGGCTGGGCACCGCCGAGGCCGGGGACCGAGTGCTGACCGGGCTGCGCACCGCCGAGCCGTTGACCGCCTGGCTGGCGCGCTACGTCGGCTGACGGCCTCGCGGCGTCCCGTCGCCCCCGGCCCCTCGGCTCCCGGGGGTAGCCTTGAGCCCGATGTCCGCCGAACCCGCCGCCAAGAAGTCCGCCAGGAAGACCGCCACGGTCCCCGACCACCCGGCAGGCGTCTCCTATGCCGCCGCCGGTGTGGACATCGAGGCCGGTGACCGCGCCGTCGAGTTGTTCACACCCCTGGCGAACCGGGCCAGCCGCCCGGAGGTGCGCAGCGGACTGGGCGGCTTCGCCGGGCTGTTCGCCCTGCGCGGGGGGTACCGCGAGCCGCTGCTGGCGTCGTCGACCGACGGGGTCGGAACGAAGCTGGCGATCGCCCAGGCGATGGACGTCCACCACACGGTCGGACTCGACCTGGTCGCCATGGTCGTCGACGACCTGGTGGTCTGCGGCGCCGAGCCGCTCTTCCTGCAGGATTACATCGCGGTCGGGCGCACCGTCCCGGAGCGGGTTGCGGCCATCGTGTCCGGTATCGCGGAAGGCTGCGTCATCGCCGGGTGCGCCCTGCTTGGCGGGGAGACCGCCGAACACCCGGGTCTGATGGAGCCCGACCATTACGACGTCTCGGCCACCGGGGTCGGGATCGTCGAGGCCGACGACCTACTGGGCCCCGACCGGGTGCGCCCCGGCGACGTGGTGATCGCGATGGGATCCTCTGGCCTGCACTCCAACGGCTACTCGCTGGCCCGCAAGGTCCTGCTGGAGATCGACCGGATGAGCCTGGCCGGCCACGTCGAAGAGTTCGGGCGCACCCTCGGCGAGGAACTGCTGGAACCGACCCGGATCTACGCCCGGGACTGCCTGGCGCTCGCCGCCGAGACCGCCGTGCGGACCTTCTGCCACGTCACCGGTGGCGGACTGGCCGGAAACCTGGAGCGTGTCGTGCCGCACGGTCTGGTGGCCGAACTGGATCGCGGGAGCTGGACGCCCGCGCCGGTGTTCGCGATGATCGCCCAGCGCGGCCGCATCGAGCGCGCCGAGATGGAGCGGACCTTCAACATGGGCGTCGGTATGGTCGCCGTCGTGGCGCCGGAGGACACCGACCGGGCGCTGGCGATCCTGACCGCCCGCCACGTCGACTGCTGGACGCTGGGCGCGATCTCGAAGGGCAAGGACGGTCCGAGGGTGACCGTGGTGGGCCAGCACCCGAGGTTCTAGGGTCCGAGGGGCCCGCGGTCAGCGGCGCGCGTCATCCTCGTCGGCCCAGGCCTCACCGGAGTCGGCGTCCTCGGAGGTTGCCAGCTCGCGTTGCAGCCGGTCGAAATCGGTTTGCGGGGAGCTGTATTTAAGCTCCCGGGCAACCTTGGTCTGCTTTGCCTTTGCCCGGCCGCGGCCCATGGGGGAACCCCCTCGCGCAATAACGGAGCGGCCCGACGGGGGGCGGCTCCGGATCTGTGTCGTATTCGTCCTGTGTCCCACTTTACCGTGTCGTGCCCGGATCCGCCCCCAGGTGTGTTCGCCCTGCGGGCAATTCGGCGCTGCCTCAGCGGTCGGCGCCGCGCAGCCGGTCAACCGCCCGTCGGCCGGCGCCGACGGTGTCGTCGGTGTCAGCCGCGGGCAGTGAATCCGGGTCGATCACCGCGGCGACCCGGTGCTGTCCGCCCGTGGTCAGCGGGGTGTCCGCCGGGGTGCCGCGCTTGACCAGCGCCAGCGCGATGGGGCCGAGGTCGAGGTGGTCCACCACGGTGCCCAGCCGGCCGACCGGGCGTCCGTCGGCCAGCAGCGGGTCGCCGACGACCGGCCGCTCCCCGGAGCCGTCGAGGTGCACCAGCACCAGCATCCGCGGCGGCCGGCCGAGATTGTGCACCCGCGCCACGGTCTCCTGGCCGCGGTAGCAGCCCTTGTCCAGATGCACCGCCGGGCCGATCCAGCCGACCTCGTGCGGGATCGTCCGCTCGTCGGTGTCCAGGCCCAGACGCGGCCGGCGAGCGGCCACCCGGTGCGCCTCGTAGGCCCACACCCCGGCGCGTTCGACGCCGGCCGCAGCGAGCCGCCCTAGCACCGCGGGCACCGCGGCGCGCGGCACCAGAAGGTCAACCTCCGGCGTGGCCGCACCGGGTAGACCGCTGCGCACGAACCCGCCGCCGGGCAGTGCCACCGCGGTCGCGGCGGCGGGCAGCGCGTCGATCCCGAGGGCCGTCGCGACCGCGGGGTCGGCCAGCCCGGGGCCGATCAGCGAGAGCACCCCGAGGTCGGCGGGCTCGGGCGCGACGTCGGACCAGAACACCATCTGCCGCAGATAGGCCAGCAGCGGTTCACCGCGCCACGGCTCGGTGTCCAGGTAGGTGACCCCGCCCAGCTCGGTCTGCTGCCAGTGGTCCTCGACCCGGCCCTGGCCGTCGAGGCTGAGGTTCTCGGTGCACGCCCCGTCGGGGAGTGCGGCGACGTGCTGGGTGCACAGCGAATGCAGCCACTTCTGCCGGTCGGGCCCGGTCAGGGTGAGCACCGCCCGGTGCGAGCGGTCCACCGCCACCGAGCCGGTGGCCGTGGCGCGCTGTTCGGCGAACGGGTCACCGAAATGCCACGTCACCCCAGCATCGGGAGAACCGTCGGGGGCGGGTACGGCGGACACATTCCAACTCTACGAGTCCGCGTGCGCCGGCCGGTGCGCAGTAGGCTGCTGGCGCATGGGCGCTGCGCCGTTCGTGCTGGTCACCATCGACGGCGTCGTCGCCGACCCGGATACGCCGCTGCTGTTCGCCGACGACCTGGCGGCGGTGCGCGGCGACGGGGTCTTCGAAACCCTCCTGGTGCGCGATGGCCGCGCGTGTCTGGTCGACGCGCATCTGAGGCGGCTGGCCGCTTCGGCGGCGATGCTCGACCTGCCCGACCCCGACCTCGCCGCGTGGCGACGGACGATCGAGGCGGCGGTGGGCGGGTGGAACGACCTCACCCCCGCCGAGGGAGCCCTGCGGCTGGTGTACAGCCGCGGCCGGGAGGGCGGCTCGGCGCCCACCGCGTACGCGACCGTGGCCGGGGTGGCCGCCCGGGCGCTGGCGGCC
>CAYXOM010000241.1:0-3736 GCA_964466565.1 uncultured Mycobacterium sp. | reverse complement strand
GAGTTCGACGCCCGCCGACGCGCTCAGCAAGTCGAGTGGACCTGGTCGATGGTCCGTGACTCGGTGGTCGAGGAGGTGCTCAACCATCCCGGCGTACGGAAGATCCGCGCGGAGGTGGAACGGCGGGTCCGCGACGGTGAACTGACCCCGGCCCTGGGTGCCCAGCAGCTTCTGGGCGCCGCGGGCCGGGAGGTGTGACCGGCGGATTTAACGGATCGGAAACGATTTCCTTGCCGGGCGCACCCGGCCTTGTACATTCGCAAAGGTGAATGCAGTACGCGCCGAGCCGGGATTCTCAGCGCTGCCCCGCGGGGTGCGGGGCCAGGCGGATCCGAATTTCGCGCTTGCGGTGCGCGGTTTCGCCGCGATGTTCCCGCACCGGCGACTGGGCGGGGGCGCTCTGGCGGTCTACCTCGACGGGCAGCCCGTGGTGGATGTCTGGACCGGGTATTCCGACCGACGCGGGCGGACCCGGTGGCAGGCCGACACCGCCCCCATGGTGTTCTCGGCGACCAAGGGCGTGGCGGCCACGGTCATCCATCGGTTGGCGGACCGCGGACTGATCGACTACGACGCTCCGGTGGCCGAGTACTGGCCGGCGTTCGCCGCCAACGGCAAGGGCGGGATCACCGTGCGCGAGGTTATGCGCCACCGGGCCGGCCTGTCGCACCTTCGCGGAGTCCGCCGCCGCGAACTCCTCGACCACCGTCATATGGAGGAACGGATCGCCGCGGCCCCGGCCGGCCGGCATGCCGGCAGGTCGGCGTACCACGCACTGACCTACGGTTGGCTGCTCTCGGGCCTGGCGCGTGCGGTGACCGGGACCGGGATGCGCGAACTGCTGCGCACCGAGGTGGCCGAACCGCTCGGCACCGACGGTATCCACCTCGGCCGGCCACCCGCCGGAGCGCCCACCCGCCCCGCTCAGATCATCGGCCCGCAGCACAATCTGCCCAACCCGGTGTTCAACGCGGTGGCGCCGGCGCTGGCCGCCCTGGAATTGTCGGCCGCGTTCGGATCGATGTACTTCCCGGGCGCGCGGACGGTGGTTCAGCGTGACATCCCGCTGCTGGACACCGAACTCCCGTCTGCCAACGGGGTGATCACCGCCCGGGCGCTGGCCCGGATGTACGGGGCGATCGCCAACGGCGGCGAACTCGATGGCCGCCGGTATCTCTCGGCGGACCGCGTTGCGAACCTCTCCGGCCGCCGTGACCTGCGGCCCGACCGCAACCTGGGGCTGCCGCTGGCCTTCCACCTGGGCTTCCACGCGCTGCCCATCCCCGGGGTGCTGCCCGGGTTCGGTCACGTCGGCCTCGGCGGCTGCTTCGGGTGGGCCATCCCGCAAAGCGGACTGGCCTTCGCGCTGGTGCACAA
Organism: uncultured Mycobacterium sp.; assembly: GCA_964466565.1. Classification (GTDB taxonomy): domain Bacteria; phylum Actinomycetota; class Actinomycetes; order Mycobacteriales; family Mycobacteriaceae; genus Mycobacterium. The sequence goes on along the minus strand of CAYXOM010000241.1, from coordinate 2,359 downwards.
CAGGCTGTTGACGCCGCTCCTGCTCCCTGATCAAGGTGGGTTCGTGACCACCGCGGCGCTGGTACGGCTGGGCACCGAGCAGGCCCGCAATCGGGTTTCCCCCCGGGTGGCGGACCTGGGCGCGGCGTGCGCCCGGCCGCCCGCCGGCGCCGTCGCCGGATAACGCCGGGCCTGGCTGGCGACGCCGGCAGCTCGCCGGGAATCCTCAGGCGCACATCTGGGGGTTTTGCCCGACTCCGGTCGCTCGAGCGGCAACTTCTCGTGGAGTGCTGTCCAACGGCCACCGACGTCGGCGCAACTGCACTCAAATTTTGCATCGCGATCCGCTAAACCTTAAGATATGCTGAGCGCAAGCAGTGGCTTTCCTTGGTTTGACGGTGGCGCAACGGCGCGAATCCGCCGGAGCAGGACGCCGGGGACGCCGGTGAGAAACGTTTTGCCCCACCGGGAACGAGAACGAGGTGTGAGCGATATGCGGGAACCTCTGACACCGATCGCAGTGGTGGGCCTCGCCTGCCGTCTCCCCGGGGGGATCGACTCCCCGCACGGGCTGTGGGAGGCCCTGCTCGACGGCGCCGACATGGTCACCGAGATTCCCCGCGACCGTTGGGACGCCGCACAGCACTACGACCCGGATAAAGGCGTGCCCGGGCGGTCGGTCTCCAAGTGGGGCGCCTTCATCGATGATGTCAGCGGCTTCGACCCGGAGTTCTTCGGCATCAGCGAGCGCGAGGCCACCGCGATGGACCCGCAGCACCGGATGCTGATGGAGACCAGCTGGGAGGCCGTCGAGCACGCGGGCATACGGCCCTCCGACCTGGCCGGCACGGCGACCGGGGTGTTCATCGGCATGTCGCACGACGACTACGTCATGGTCACCAACGACGCCGGGCTCCTCGACCAGGCTTACGCGTTCACCGGAACCCCTTTCTCGATGGCCTCGGGCCGGATCTCGCACTCGATGGGCCTGCAGGGTCCGTCGTTGACCATGGACACCGCCTGCTCGTCGAGCCTGATGGCTGTGCATCAGGCCTGCCGCAGCCTGCACCAGGGCGAGAGCGACATGGCGCTGGCCGGCGGGGTGATGCTGATGCTCGACCCGCACAACTATTCCTCGGCGTCCGGCCAGGGCATGTTGTCACCGACCGGGCGCTGTCACTCCTTCGACGTCGAGGCCGACGGCTTCGTCCGGGCCGAGGGGTGTGCCGTTGTCATGCTCAAGCGCCTCGACGACGCCCGGCGCGACGGCGACCGGGTACTCGCCGTGATCCGCGGGACGGCCGCCAACCAGGACGGCCGCACCCGCAACATCCTCACACCGTCCAAGGACGCCCAGGTCGCGGTGTTCCGCGCCGCGCTCGACGGCGCCGGCATCGACCCGGCGTCGGTCGGGATGGTCGAGGCTCACGGCACCGGGACCCCGGTCGGCGACGGTATCGAGTACGCCAGCGTCTCGGCGGTCTACGGCGCCGCCGGCCCCTGCGCGCTGACGTCGGTCAAGAGCAACTTCGGCCACGCCGAGTCCGCGGCGGGCGTGCTGGGCCTGATCAAGGCCGTGCTGGCCATCCAGCACGGGGTCATCCCGCAGAACCTGCACTTCAACCGGTTACCGGAGCGGATGGCGGCCGTCGAGACCGGGCTGTTCGTCCCCACCGAAGCCGTCGGGTGGCCGGTCGAGGGTCCGCGCCGGGCCGCGGTGTCGTCCTACGGCATGTCGGGCACCAACGTGCACGCGGTGCTCGAACAGGCCCCGGCGACGGCACCCGCCACAGCCGGCTCCGGCCGGCCGGCCGACGCCGCCCCGCTGATGATCTTCCCGGTGTCGTCGACCTCGGCTGAAGAGCTGCGGCGAAGCTCCGCGCGGCTCGCCGACTGGCTGGCCGGCCCCGGAGCCGCCGTCGACCTCACCGACCTGGCGCACACCCTGTCCCAGCGCCGCGGCTTCCGGCCGGTGCGCACCGCGGCCGTCGCCGCCACCCGCGCCGACCTGATCGCGGCGCTGACCGAGATCGCCGGAGGCGAGGATCCCCACCCGCCGGCCGTCGGCCAGGACGACCGCGGTCCGGTGTGGGTCTTCTCGGGTCAGGGATCGCAGTGGGCCGCGATGGGCGCCGGTCTGCTGGCGGCCGAGCCCGCCTTCGCCGCCGAGGTCGCCCGGATCGAGCCGCTGATCGCCGCGGAATCGAACTTCTCGGTGACCGAGGCGATGCTGGCGGCCGAGACGGTCACCGGCATCGACCGGATCCAGCCGACCATCTTCGCCGTCCAGGTCGCGATGGCCGAGACCCTCCGGGCGCACGGGGTGCGTCCGGGCGCGGTGATCGGGCACTCGATGGGGGAGGCGGCCGCCGCCGTCGTC
>CAYXOM010000240.1:0-8354 GCA_964466565.1 uncultured Mycobacterium sp. | reverse complement strand
ACCACGGTGTTCGAGACCAGCCTGTCGCTGCAGGACGCGCGGCTGAACACCATCATGAAGAAGCTCACCGGCTGGGCCGCGATCATCGCCGTGCCGACCCTGGTGACCGGTTGGTACGGGCAGAACGTGCCCTACCCGGGATTCGGGACGCCGGGCGGGGTGGTCGCCGCGGCCCTGCTGACCGTCGTCACCTCGTTCGCATTGTTCCTGGCGTTCAAGCGACGAGGATGGATCTGACGATGAGCGACCGCAACGAATTCGGCGGCCCGCTGGAACCATGCGGTAGCCCGATGACCGGCTTCTACCGCGACGGCTGCTACTCGACCGGACCCGAGGACGGTCTTTCGACCAGGATTTTGAGCCTGCGCAAATCCTCGACGTGGAGCGGGCGAATTGATTTCGCCAGGTATCGGTGCGCGAGAGGACGCAATATCTTCGGCACCGGCGGTTCGACCTCGAAATCGAGGTAAGCGCGCGTTCCCTCGCCGTCTGGCTCCACACGGAAATCCACGGCTGGCTCGACCCAACGGCCACCAGGGCCGCGATTCCGCATTCGGTTGTATACGACGTTGTCGGTGACTCTGGTGATGCGCTGACGTCCCATGTGCCGCCCCGACGAATCCTCGAAGACAATTTCGGAGCCGACCGACCGTCCGTCACCTGACACGGCACACCCATAGCCCGTGGCATCCGGCCACGCCGACCATTTGATCACCGTGTGCTGGTCGAGCACGGCCTCGAAAACAGCTTCCGGTGCCGCTTCGATGCGGATACTTTCGCTCCACCTCACCTGCGGTGCCCTCTCTTAATCAGAGCCGTGTCCCGCAACTCACCAGCCGCGCTCGCGCCACTCCGCCAGATGCGGCCGCTCCGCGCCCAGCGTGGTGTCATCACCATGACCCGGATAGACCACCGTGTCGTCGCCGTAGACCCCGAACACCCGGCTGGTGACGTCGTCGAGAAGTTCCTCGAACGCGCCGGGCTCCCAGGTCTTCCCCACCCCGCCGGGGAACAGGCAGTCGCCGGTGAACAGGTGCACGGCGGTGCGTCCGCCGGCCGGGCGCAGGGCCAGCGCCACCGAGCCGGGGGTGTGGCCGCGGAGATGGATCACGTCGAACTCCAGCTCGCCGACCACGATGACGTCGCCCCCGGCCAGGAACCGGTCGGGCCGGACCGGCAGCGGCTCGGCGTCGAGCTGGTGGACCGCCGTCGGCGCGCCGGTGGCCTCGGCGACGGCCTCGAGAGCCTGCCAGTGGTCGAAGTGCTGGTGGGTGGTGACGATCATCTGCAGCTTGGGGGCGTGGGTGCGGACCAGGTCCACCAGCAGTTCCGGGTCGTTGGCGGCGTCGATCAGCAGCGACTCGCCGGTGGCCGCGCAGGTGACCAGATAGACGTTGTTGTCCATCGGACCCACCGACATCTTGATGATCGACGCACCCGGCAGGATGCGCCGCGCCGCGGCATGGGAGTCCACGTGGCCGGTGTAGCTGTCCTCGACGACGGTCATGGCTGCCACGGTACTGGCCCGGGCCGCCGGGGTCCCGACCCGTCGGGGCCGACGCTTAGCATGGGCGGGTGGCTGACCGGCTGATCGTCAAGGGCGCACGTGAGCACAATCTCCGCAGCATCGACCTCGACCTGCCTCGCGACGCCCTGATCGTCTTCACCGGCCTGTCCGGATCGGGCAAGTCCTCGCTGGCCTTCGACACGATCTTCGCCGAGGGCCAGCGCCGGTACGTGGAATCGCTCAGCGCCTACGCCCGGCAGTTCCTCGGCCAGATGGACAAGCCCGACGTCGACTTCATCGAAGGTCTTTCCCCGGCGGTGTCCATCGACCAGAAGTCCACGAACCGCAACCCGCGCTCCACCGTCGGCACCATCACCGAGGTCTACGACTACCTGCGCCTGCTCTACGCGCGTGCGGGCACCCCGCACTGCCCGGTGTGCGGGCAGCGCATCGCCCGGCAGACCCCCCAGCAGATCGTCGACCAGGTGCTGGCCATGGAGGAGGGCGTCCGGTTCCAGGTGCTCGCCCCGGTGGTGCGTACCCGCAAGGGGGAGTTCGCCGACCTCTTCGACAAGCTCAACACCCAGGGATACAGCCGGGTCCGGGTCGACGGGGTGGTGCACCCGCTGACCGACCCGCCGAAGCTGAAGAAGCAGGAGAAGCACGACATCGAGGTGGTCGTGGACCGGCTGACCGTCAAGGCCACCGCCAAACAGCGGCTGACCGACTCGGTGGAGACCGCACTGGGCCTGGCCGACGGCATCGTTGTCCTCGACTTCGTCGACCGCGAGGAGGACGACCCGCACCGCGAACAGCGGTTCTCCGAGAAGCTCGCGTGCCCGAACGGCCACCCCCTGGCCGTCGACGATCTCGAACCCCGGTCGTTCTCGTTCAACTCGCCCTACGGCGCCTGTCCGGAGTGCAGCGGGCTGGGCATCCGCAAGGAGGTCGACCCCGATCTGGTGGTGCCCGACCCCGAACTCTCCTTGGCCGAGGGCGCGGTGGCGCCCTGGGCGATGGGACACAACTCCGATTATTTCACCCGGATGCTGGCCGGCCTGGGCGAGGCGCTGGGCTTCGACGTCGACACCCCGTGGCGCAAGCTGCCGGCCCGCGCGCGCCGGGCGATCCTGGAGGGTTGCGACGAACAGGTGCACGTGCGCTATCGCAACCGCTACGGCCGGACCCGCTCCTACTACGCCGACTTCGAGGGCGTTATGGCCTTCCTGCAGCGCCGGATGGAGCAGACCGAGTCGGAGTTGATGAAGGAGCGCTACGAGGGCTTCATGCGCGACGTGCCGTGCCCGGAGTGCGACGGGACCAGGCTGCGGCCGGAGATCCTGGCCGTCACGCTGGCGGCCGGCGCCCTCGGCGCCAAGTCCATCGCGCAGGTGTGCGAGCTGTCGATCGCCGACTGCGCGCAGTTCCTCGCCGAACTGACGCTGGGCATCCGCGAGGCGGCGATCGCGGGGCAGGTGCTCAAGGAGGTTCAGTCCAGGCTCGGCTTTCTGCTCGACGTCGGGCTGGACTACCTCACCCTGGGCCGCGCGGCCGCCACACTGTCCGGCGGCGAGGCTCAGCGCATCCGGCTGGCCACCCAGATCGGCTCCGGCCTGGTGGGGGTGCTCTACGTGCTCGACGAGCCCTCGATCGGCCTGCACCAGCGCGACAACCGCAGGCTGATCGACACCCTCACCCGGCTGCGCGACCTGGGCAACACCCTGATCGTGGTCGAACACGACGAGGACACCATCGCCCACGCCGACTGGATCGTCGACATCGGGCCGGCGGCCGGTGAGCACGGTGGGCGAGTGGTGCACAGCGGCACCTACCGCGACCTGCTGGCCAATCAGACCTCGATCACCGGGGCCTACCTGGCCGGCCGGCAGCGCATCGACGTGCCGGGCGTCCGGCGGCCGACCGACCGCAAGCGCCAGCTCGCCGTGGTCGGCGCACGTGAGCACAACCTCCGCGACATCGACGTCGCCTTCCCGCTCGGCGTGCTCACCGCCGTCACCGGGGTGTCCGGATCGGGTAAGTCGACCCTCGTCAACGACATCCTGGCGGCGGTGCTGGCCAACAAGCTCAACGGCGCCCGTCTGGTGCCCGGCCGGCACACCCGCGTCACCGGCCTGGATCAGGTCGACAAGCTGGTGCGGGTCGACCAGTCGCCGATCGGCCGGACGCCCCGCTCGAACCCGGCCACCTACACCGGTGTCTTCGACAAGATCCGCACCCTGTTCGCGGCGACCGCCGAGGCCAAGGTCCGCGGCTATGCGCCCGGTCGGTTCTCGTTCAACGTCAAGGGCGGACGCTGCGAGGCCTGTTCGGGCGACGGGACCATCAAGATCGAGATGAACTTCCTTCCCGACGTCTACGTGCCCTGCGAGGTCTGCCAGGGCGCCCGCTACAACCGCGAGACCCTCGAGGTGCACTACAAGGGCAAGACCATCTCCGAGGTCCTCGACATGTCCATCGAGGACGCCTGCGAGTTCTTCGAACCGATCGGCGGCATCCACCGCTACCTGAGGACCCTGGTGGACGTCGGCCTCGGCTACGTGCGTCTGGGCCAGCCCGCGCCGACGCTCTCCGGCGGGGAGGCCCAGCGGGTCAAACTGGCCGCCGAACTCCAGAAGCGCTCGACCGGACGCACCGTCTACATCCTGGACGAACCCACCACCGGCCTGCATTTCGAGGACATCCGCAAGCTGCTCAAGGTCATCAACAGCCTCGTCGACAAGGGCAACTCGGTGATCGTCATCGAACACAACCTCGACGTCATCAAGACCGCGGACTGGATCGTCGACATGGGCCCCGAGGGTGGGGCCGGCGGGGGAACGGTGGTGGCCCAGGGCACCCCGGAGCAGGTCGCCGCCCACCCGGACAGCTACACCGGCACGTTCCTGGCCGGCGTACTCGATGCGCCGCCCCCCAAACGGACGTCCCGGCGCAGCAAGGTCAGCGCCTGATTGCTGTCGGTGGGGGCCGATAGTCTTCGAACATGTATTCGACAGTGGCCGCCGATGCCGCAGCCCGGGTCGACGCCGCGCTCGCCGAGCTGTCCGGACTGGACCTGGCCGCGGTGCCGGCGGCCGACCTGGTCCGGATGGCCGGACGGTGGGAGCAGATCGCCCGGCGGCTGGCCGTGCTGGGAGCGGACGCCGCGGTGGAGTTGGAGCGCCGCGATGTCGGCGAACTCGGCGGGGCGGCGCACCGGGTGCTGGCCGACTGGTTGCGGGTCAGCCCGGCCCAGGCTCGCAGGCGGATCTCCCTCGCCCAGCCGCTGGCCGCCCGAACCTCACTGACGGGCGAGTCTCTGCCGCCGCGACAGCCCGCCACGGCGCAGGCCTGGCGGGAGGGCGAACTCGACGTCGACCACCTCCGGGTCATCGCGCGATTTTTGGCCGAGCTTCCGTTCGCAGTCGGCCGCGCCGATCGGGAGGACGCCGAGGCCTTCCTCGTCGAGCACGCCCGGCAGTTGCGCCCCGATCAACTCGCGAAACTCGCCGAACAACTCGCACTGGTCCTCAATCCGGACGGCTCCTTCAGCGACGCGGACCGAGCGCTGCGCCGGGGGTTCCGCTGGGGCCCGCAGCGGCCCGACGGGATGAGCGAGGGACGGCTGTGTGCGTCTCCGGCGCTGCGCGCCGAACTGGACGCACTGTTCGCCAAACTTGCCGCGCCCGGCATGTGCAACCCTGCCGACCAGTCACCGCGCGTGGAGGGCGACCCGACGCCGGAGCAGGCGGACGGCGACCACCGCACCGTCGGGCAGCGCCGGCACGACGCGCTGTCCGCGATGGCCCGCGGCCTCCTCGGGAATCCCGCACTGGGCCGGCACAACGGCCTTCCGGTGACCGTCATCGTCTCGGCGAGTGTGCAGGACCTCCAGGACAAGACCGGGTACGCGACGACGGGGGGAGGAACGCTGCTGCCGATGGCCGACCTGATCCGGATGGCCCGGCACAGCTACCACTATCTGTGCCTCTTCGACGAGTCCAGCGGTCGCGCGCTGTGGTTGGGCCGCTCCAAGCGCATCGCCTCGGCCGACCAGCGAATCGTCCTGCACGCGCGGGACCGCGGCTGTACGCACCCCGGGTGCACGGCGCCCGGCTATGTCTCCCAGGTGCACCACGCGACTCGGGACTGGGCGGACGGCGGCAACACCGACGTCGATGACCTCACCTTCGCCTGCGGCCCGCACAACCGGCTGGTCAAACGCGACGGCTGGCACACCCGGAAACGTCGGGACGGCAGCACCCACTGGGTGCCGCCACCGCATCTCCCGCTGGTCGGCGGAGTCAACCGGTTCCACCACGCCGATCGCCTGGCACGCCGGCTCCGGCAGTAGTGCCCGCCGGGTCAGCCGGATTCGTCGGCATCGCGCATCGAGTCGCGGATCTCCTCGAGTTTCTCCGCGGCGGCCCGCTGGCGCTTCTCGTAGCTCTCGGCCGCGGCGCGCGCCTCGGAGGTCTCGGATGCCAACTCGGTGTGCCCCAACGCCGTCCCGTACCGGGTCTCGATCTTCTCCCGGACCCCTTCGAGCGTCGGCACTCCCGACTCGGTGTACCCGGCGTCGACGACGGGCGTCGGCACCTGCGCGGCAGCGTCCTCCGGCGGGGGAGTGACGCTCGCGTCCTCGGGTGGAGACGTCGCGCCCGCCCCCGCGGGCGGGGAACCCGTGTCTTCTGCCACCGTGTCACCGTACCGGGCCGGTCAGCGCCTCGCCCGGGCCTTCGCCGGGCGGATCCGGGAAGGCGCTGGACTCGCGGAAGGCCAGTTGAAGCGCCCGCAATCCGTCCCGCAACGGGCCGGCGTGCGGGCCGAGGTCCGGCCGCGCCGCAGTGATCAGACCGGCCAGGGCGGTGATCAGCCGGCGGGCCTCATCGAGGTCGCGGTGGTCGCTGTCCTCCGGATCGGGCCCGGACAGGCCGAGTTTTTCCGCCGCGGCGCTCATCAGCATCACCGCCGCCCGGCTGATCACCTCGGCGGCGGGGATGTCGGCCAGGTCGCGGATTCGGGGGTCGTCCGGCATGGCTGTTAGACTCGCACGACGACCGTCCCGGCATTTCGCCAGGACAGCAAGTGGAGTCCCTCTCCCACCGCGGGCCCGACAGGTGCCGCGGTCCGGTCCACGGGCGCCCCCGGGCACCCGTGCTGCGCCCCGCGCAGGCGGCTGATGCGTCGCGATCGGTCGGCTCTGGGCCCTGCCGCGCGCGGGGCCCTTTCGCTGGGGGCGGCTCCCCACCGGCTGACCTGGAGCGGAACCGGAGCGGTCCGAACAGCCGTACACCGAACCAGGGAGGCCCCATCAGCACTGAGACCCGTGTCAACGAGCGCATCCGCGTACCTGAGGTCCGGCTCATCGGACCGGGGGGAGAACAGGTCGGCATCGTGCGCATCGAGGACGCCCTGCGCGTTGCCGCGGACGCCGATCTCGACCTCGTCGAGGTGGCACCCGACGCCAAGCCGCCGGTCTGCAAGATCATGGACTACGGCAAGTACAAGTACGAGGCGGCACAGAAGGCGCGCGAGTCTCGAAAGAACCAGCAGCAGACCGTCGTCAAGGAACAGAAGCTCCGACCCAAGATCGACCCTCACGACTATGAGACGAAAAAGGGTCACGTGATCCGATTCCTCGAGGCGGGCTCGAAGGTCAAGGTGACGATCATGTTCCGCGGCCGCGAGCAGTCCCGGCCCGAATTGGGCTACCGGCTGCTGCAGCGCCTCGGAGCCGACGTCGCCGACCACGGCTTCATCGAGACCTCGGCCAAGCAGGACGGCCGCAACATGACGATGGTGCTGGCACCGCACCGTGGGGCCAAGACCCGGGCCCAGGCCGCGCAGCAGGCGATCGGACCACCACCGACCGAACCGGCCGCCAAGGCCGATCCGGCCACCGAGACGAGTTAGCGAGGAGACACCGAACATGCCCAAGGCGAAGACCCACAGCGGGGCCAGCAAGCGGTTCCGGCGCACCGGAAGCGGCAAGATCATGCGGCAGAAGGCCAATCGCCGCCACCTGCTCGAGCACAAGCCCTCCCGCCGCACCCGTCGGCTCGACGGCCGCACCGCGGTCGCCCCGGCCGACGTCAAACGGATCAACGCGATGCTGGACGGCTGAGAGCCGGCCCGCCCACTTTCCTGACCCAACGAGAAGAGGAACACTGACATGGCCCGCGTCAAGCGCGCACTCAACGCTCAGAAGAAGCGGCGGACCGTCCTCAAGGCCTCCAAGGGCTACCGCGGCCAGCGGTCCAGGCTGTACCGGAAGGCCAAAGAGCAGCAACTGCATTCGCTGAACTACGCCTATCGCGACCGGCGTGCCCGCAAGGGTGAGTTCCGCAAGCTGTGGATCGCCCGGATCAACGCCGCCGCGCGGGCCAACGACATCACCTACAACCGGCTGATCCAGGGCCTCAAAGCCGCCGGCGTGGAGGTCGACCGCAAGAACCTGGCCGAGATCGCCGTCAGCGACCCGGCGGCGTTCACCGCGCTGGTCGGGGTTGCCCGGGCCGCGCTGCCCGGCGACGTCAACGCCCCGTCCGGCGAGGCTGCCTGACCACCCCGCTCACGCCGCGCTCGGCACGGGTCGCGGCGGCGGCGCGTCTGCTGCGTCAGCCGGTGCGCCGGCGCACCGGGCGCTTCCTCGCCGAGGGCCCCAACCTGGTGGCCGCCGCGGCCGCCCACGGCCTGGTCGAGGAGGTCTTCGCCACCGATCCCGCCGCCCGCCGCCACCACGCCCTGCTCGAGGCGGTGCGCGGCGTGCCGGTGCACACGGTGACCGATGCCGCCGCCCGCGCGCTGTCGGAGACGGTGACCCCGCCCGGCCTGGTCGCCGTCTGCC
>CAYXOM010000239.1:0-10630 GCA_964466565.1 uncultured Mycobacterium sp. | reverse complement strand
GCGCCGCTCAAGAAAGCACCGGCCAAGAAAGCACCGGCCGCACGGGCCCCCGTCGCGAAAGTGCCGGCCAAGACACGTGCGGCCACAAAAGCACCGGCGGCGAAGGCGCATCCCGGCAGGACTCCCGGCACGAAAGCCGTTTCGCCGGCAGAGGCCACCGCCGCCAAACCATCCGCGACGACGCCGAAGTCCGCGACGGCGAAAGCCGGCGTCGTGGTGACCGAAGAGGTCGACATCGAGGCCGACATCGAGGTCGCCGTCGACCTCGGCCCGGAGGATCTCGCTGCCATCGCCGCCGAGACGGATGGCCATGCGGCCGCGACGGTCGCCACTGACGGGTCCGATGAGGAGGAGATCGCCGAGCCATTGGAGAAGGACAAGGCATCCGGGGACTTCGTCTGGGACGAGGAGGAGTCCGAGGCCCTGCGCCAAGCCCGCAAAGACGCGGAACTCACCGCCTCGGCTGACTCGGTACGGGCCTATCTCAAACAGATCGGCAAGGTTGCGCTGCTCAACGCGGAAGAAGAGGTCGAGTTGGCCAAGCGCATCGAAGCCGGCCTGTATGCGACCCAGAAGATGTCCGAACTAACCGAGCACGGCCAGAAGCTGCCGGTCCAGCAGCGCCGGGACATGCAGTGGATCTGCCGCGACGGCGAGCGCGCCAAGAATCATCTGTTGGAGGCCAACCTGCGCCTGGTGGTCTCACTGGCCAAGCGTTACACCGGCCGCGGCATGGCTTTCCTGGACCTGATCCAGGAGGGCAACCTCGGTCTCATCCGCGCGGTCGAGAAGTTCGACTACACCAAGGGGTACAAATTCTCGACCTACGCGACGTGGTGGATTCGCCAGGCGATCACCAGGGCCATGGCCGACCAGGCCCGCACCATCCGGATCCCGGTCCACATGGTCGAGGTGATCAACAAGCTCGGCCGCATCCAGCGGGAACTGCTCCAGGACCTCGGACGCGAGGCGACCCCGGAGGAGTTGGCCAAGGAGATGGACATCACTCCCGAGAAGGTGCTGGAGATCCAGCAGTACGCTCGAGAGCCGATCTCCCTCGACCAGACCATCGGCGACGAAGGCGACAGCCAACTCGGGGACTTCATCGAGGACTCCGAGGCCGTGGTCGCCGTCGACGCGGTGTCCTTCACCCTCCTGCAGGATCAGCTTCAGTCGGTCCTGGAGACGCTTTCCGAGCGCGAGGCGGGCGTGGTTCGGCTGCGATTCGGGCTGACCGACGGCCAGCCACGGACCCTCGATGAGATCGGTCAGGTTTACGGCGTCACCCGCGAGCGCATCCGTCAGATCGAATCGAAGACCATGTCGAAACTCCGCCATCCCAGTCGCTCCCAGGTCCTGCGCGACTACCTGGACTGAGCGACTCCCGGCGGTCCCGGTGCCCCTGGGTGCCATTGCGCCGGCCGCGACCCGGCCGAGGGCCGCGGGCACACGATCGGTCGCGGCACCTAGGACGGAACCGGCTCGGGTCCGACCAACGCTTCCTGAATCCGCTGCTCGAAGTCCCGGCTGAATCCGCCGATGGCGTCGTCGTCGGCCGCGAAGGCGACCGCGCGGTGGATACATCGGGCGATCGCCGAACGGCTGATTTTGATGTCGTGCGCCGGTGTGAAGAGCGCCGCCTGACTCCGCACGGCACACAGGATCGTCTCGTAGGCCGGCAACAGACACATCAGGCAGGCGATCCGATAGCCGCCAGCCTCCTGCGGTACCTCAAGCACGTAGCCGGTGGATTCGCGCAGTTCCCCCAGGATGTCGCCAAGCAGCCTGCCCACCCACTCCAGCGGGGCGCCGGCCAGCCCGAGCGGGCGATAGTCGATCTCGCGTAACCACTGGTCGGGCAGAAAGCAGACCCGACGGCGAAGGTCCTCGACGAAATCCTTGATCACGTTGGTCTTCTGAAGAGCGCGACCGCACGCCTCGCTTCCCCTCAGCAGCAAGCGGGCCCGGCGGGGTGAGAGCCCGTAATGATCGACGACGAGTTCGGTGCCCATTCCACCGACGGTTCCGGCGACGGAATAGCAGTAGTCGTTGTAGTCCTCGGCCGTCGCCAGCATCCGGACCTCCTGGCGCAGCACGACCGCGCCGGAGGGCGCTGGATCGAAGACGGCCGCCATGCCTCGGGCCATCATCGGAATCCAGTTCCGGAAGATCGACCGGGTGCGCGACGGAAAGGTCGCGAAGATCAGCCACAGCGGCAGCCCTCCCTCGAGGGTCATCAGCGCACGTTCATCGTCGGACAGGCCCGGCCAGGGCGAAGCGCTCCATTCGGCGATCCGCCGCGGCGCCAGCCCGGGATCGGCGAGCAACTCGACAAACTCGGCGAGGCGCTCGCGGCGCCAGGCCACCGGCTCGGAGCAGTCTTCGATGTTGTCCAGGACGCGGCAGAGGAGGTAGGCCGTGGCCATGTGCTCCTGCAGCGGGTCCTCCAGCCACGGAACGACAAGGGCGAAAGAACGCGACACGCGGTCCATCGTCACCGTCAAATAGGTCCGCCGGAGCGGGCCGAGGGTGTAGATGTCCAACGGCCCCGCAGTCGTTTCCGCGGGCGGCTGACCGGCGGCTGGCATGCGTTCAATCTACGCGGGCGACATCTGCTCCAACCGCAGGAGGTTGCCCCGGGGCGACTTGGTATCCAGGCCCACCAGCGGGGTGCCGTCGGGCAGGAACACCAAACCCTCCGGTTTTTCCGGGCGGCCCGCGATCCGCCAGATCGCGCTCGCGTCGATCGTCCCGCCGTCGGGGTCAAGGGTGTCCGGCAGCCTCGCGATCGCGCCGCCCTGGTCGGAGAGCAGGTAAAGGCATCCGTCCGGGCCCACAGTGGCGTCGCTCACGTCGGGCAGTCGTCCGCCGGTGGAACCTCCCAGCCGCCACGTCGCCAGCGCCGTCAGGGCGGCGTCGGCCGGGGCCGGCGGCGCCGGCACTTCACCGCGGCGCCAGCCGAAGGGTGGGTCCCCGGGCGGCCCGAACTCGACGAGGGCGGCGGGATTCTTCTCCTTAATCACCAGCAAATGCCCGGGGCCGGTGAGCAGGATCGATTCCCCGCGCGACGACCGGTCGCCGAGCCACTGCTCGTGCAGCGGGTGTTCCGCGGGAATATCGAGGGCCAGCGTCGCCAGCCACGCCGGCACCGCGAGATCGAGGAATAGGACTCGGGCGGGCTGTTCCTGCAGCACCAGCGCGGCGTCGGCGCCCACCGCTTCGACGGCCTCGAACTGGGTGCCCCCATCGGGCAGTCCCAGTCCCCCCAGGTCGATCCCCCGCCAGATCGGAGGCCACTGCAGACCCGCGGTGAAGACAAGGGGATCACTGTCCCCGACCGCGAGAAGTTCATCCTGACCCCGTAAGGCCAGACCGGAGAGCTCGCGCAACGGGACGTCACTGACGTCCCGTATCTGGATCTTGCGCGGCTTTCTCGACTTGGCCACAGCAGCAACTGTAGGCAACGGCGAACCCACCCGGTCACCGTCAGGGAGCATTCTCGCGAATGCCTTTGACCGTCTCGGAGTGCCTTGCTGTGGACAACTCCGGCTCCGTGAGACACGACACATCGCTACCGGCGGGGAACAAGGGCATGACCCGGTTCGTCTGAGACAGTGAAAGCACCTGCGCCGGACTCCCCGGTTCGGAGTCGATCACCAGATGGAGGGCCGATGAACGCAACGCTGAGCAGTCCCGAACTGACCAGTGCCGACCGCTGCGACCGATGCGGTGCAGCAGCACGCGTGCGGGCCACCCTTCCCTCCGGCGCCGAGCTTCTCTTCTGCCAGCACCATGCCAACGAGCATCAGGCCAAACTCGTCGAACTGGCGGCCGTGCTGGAGGTCCGGCCCGCTAAGGACTGACAGCGAACAAACCGGGTCGCAACCGGGGACTGCCGGGGTTGGTGAGGGATTCTCAAATGACCATGACCGGCCCATCGCCCGCCTCCGCCCAGCGTCGCCTGCGACGCGTCGCCGGGCGCACTCTCTCGAAGAGTTGGGACGACTCGATCTTCGCGGAGTCGGCCCAGGCCGGTTTCTGGTCGGTGCTGTCCCTGCCGCCGCTGCTCCTGGGCATGCTGGGCAGCCTCGCTTACATCGCACCCTTTTTCGGCCCGGATACCCTGCCGGCGATCCAGCGTCAGCTGATCGGCACGGCGGGCAGTTTCTTCTCGCCGAACATCGTCACCGAGATCATCGAGCCCACGGTCCGAGACATAGTCACCGGGGCCCGGGGCGAGGTGGTTTCGGTGGGTTTCGTGATCAGCCTCTGGGCGGGATCGTCGGCGATCTCGGCGTTCGTGGACTCCGTGGTGGAGGCCCACGACCAGACCCCCCTCCGCCATCCGGTCAGCCAGCGTTTCTTCGCGCTGGGCATCTACCTGGCGGCCCTGGTCTCGCTGGTCGTCGCGGCTCCCATCCTTGCGCTGGGGCCGCGTGCGATGAGGGAGTACATCCCGGATGAGTGGGAGACGGTCCTGCAACTGGGTTACTACCCGCTGTTGCTGGCGGCGATGGTGACGGCGGTGACGCTGCTGTACCGGGTGGCCCTGCCCGAGCCGCTGCCGACGCACCGTCTCATCTGGGGTGCGGTCCTGGCCGTAGCGGTGTTCGCAGTGACCGCCGCCGGCCTGCGGGTCTACCTGCAGTACATCACCCGCACCGGCTACACCTACGGCGCGCTGGCCACCCCGATCGCCTTCCTGCTGTTCGCCTTCTTCCTCGGGTTCGCCATCATGCTGGGCGCTGAGTTCAACGCCGCTGTCGAGGAGGAGTGGCCCGGCCCCGAGACCCGGATGCAAAGGTGGCGAAACGCCCGGGCGGCGGCCCGCACGCGGCGGGCGACGCCTGCCGACGCACCCGCCGCCGCGGAGCGCAGGGAGCACCCGGCCGGGATCAGCCCCTCCTGAGGGTCTCGTAGATTCGTTTGCAGTCCGGACACACCGGCGAGCCCGGCTTGGCCGCCCGGGTCACCGGGAAGACCTCACCGCACAGCGCCACCACGTGGGTGCCCATCACCGCGCTCTCGGCGATCTTGTCCTTCTTGACGTAGTGGAAGACCTTGGGAGCGTCGTCCCCGGTCCCGTCGTCGGTGCGCTCGTCGCTCTCGGTGCGCTCAATGGTGTCCGTCCGCATGGGGGACATTCTGCCGTGTCGCCGCGGCGATCAGAACGGGGTAACACTGCCGTAAGAAAAACAGCCTCGTGGCCGGACGCCCCCGTGTGGGACAGTGGACCGATGGAACGGGAACTTGAGTTCGACGACGAAGGCCGCCCCGTCCTCATCACCCGCGCCGAGAAGTCCTTCGAGGAGCAACACCGCGATCGGGTGCGCAAGTACCTCAAGATCATGGCCTGGCGGATCCCGGCATTCGTCGCCGCCGCGGCGGCATACTCGATCTGGCAAAACGGACTGCTGTCCCTGGCGATTCTGGCCGCGTCGATCCCACTGCCGTGGATGGCGGTCCTCATCGCCAACGACCGCCCACCGCGACGCGCCGAGGAGCCGCGCCGATTCCCCGGCGCGCCGACTCGTACCGCCTTGTTCCCGCGCGCCGAGCGGCCCGAGCTGCCTGCGGCCATGGGGACACCCCGAACGGCGCCGACCGTCGAGGACTGAGCGCACGCATTCTCTTGGGCGCAGTCGCACAGGTCGTCGGCATCCAAGCAGTTCAACGGTGTGATCTGGCCGACTCCGGGGAACTCCGAGAAACAGCGGGGCGTTGAGCCGAACAACAGACACCGCCAATCGGGAGGCCACCAATGGCATACGTCACCACGCACGGCGACACCGACCTGGACGCCCAGAGTCCCGCGGCCGACCTGGTGCGCGTATACCTCAACGGAATCGGCAAGACGGCCCTGCTCAGCGCCGAGGACGAGGTGGAACTGGCCAAGCGCATCGAGGCCGGCCTCTACGCCCAGCACCTGCTGGACACCCGCAAGCGGCTCAGCGAGTCGCGAAGGCGGGATCTGACGACCGTCGCGCAAAGCGGCCAAGCCGCCCGCCGCCATCTGCTCGAGGCCAACCTTCGCCTCGTGGTCTCGCTCGCCAAACGCTACACCGGCCGCGGCATGCCCCTGCTCGACCTGATCCAAGAGGGCAACCTCGGCCTGATTCGCGCCATGGAGAAGTTCGACTACGCCAAGGGATTCAAGTTCTCCACCTATGCCACCTGGTGGATCCGCCAGGCCATCACCCGCGGCATGGCCGATCAGAGCCGCACCATCCGGCTGCCGGTGCATTTGGTCGAACAGGTCAACAAACTGGCCCGGATCAAGCGTGAGATGCATCAGGCCCTCGGCCGCGAGGCGACCGACGAGGAACTGGCCGAGGAGTCGGGCATCCCGGTGGAGAAGATCAACGACCTGCTCGAACACAGCCGCGACCCGGTCAGCCTTGACATGCCGGTCGGCACCGACGAGGAGGCCCCACTCGGAGACTTCATCGAGGACACCGAAGCCATGTCGGCGGAAAGTGCCGTCATCTCGGAGTTGCTGCACACCGAC
This sequence comes from uncultured Mycobacterium sp., assembly GCA_964466565.1. Taxonomy (GTDB): domain Bacteria; phylum Actinomycetota; class Actinomycetes; order Mycobacteriales; family Mycobacteriaceae; genus Mycobacterium. The sequence continues at coordinate 4,122 of CAYXOM010000239.1, read as the reverse complement.
ATCCGGCACGTGTTGGCGACCCTCGACGAGCGCGAGCAGCAGGTCATCCGGCTACGGTTCGGCCTCGATGACGGCCAGCCGCGAACCCTCGACCAGATCGGCAAGCTCTTCGGGCTCTCCCGCGAGCGCGTGCGTCAGATCGAGCGTGAGGTCATGAGCAAACTGCGCAGCGGGGAACGAGCCGAGAAGCTGCGCTCCTACGCCAGCTGAGCATCACCGCGGCGGCCATACTCCGGCCGTCGGCGCCCCGCGGGCAGTAGACTCGGGCAGCGACGGAGGTGCGGAGATGAACGATCTGGTCGACACGACCGAGATGTACCTGCGCACCATCTACGACCTCGAGGAGGAGGGCGTGGTCCCGCTGCGGGCCCGGATCGCCGAGCGACTCGAGCAGAGCGGTCCCACAGTCAGCCAAACCGTGTCCCGGATGGAACGCGACGGCCTGTTGCGCGTGGCCGGCGACCGACAGCTCGAACTCACCGAGAGGGGCAGACTGCTGGCCATCTCCGTGATGCGCAAGCACCGGTTGGCCGAGCGCCTGCTGGTCGACATCATCGGGCTGCCGTGGGAGGACGTCCACGCCGAGGCCTGCCGCTGGGAGCATGTGATGAGCGAGGACGTCGAGCGCAGGCTGGTTGCGGTGCTCGACAAGCCAACGGTCTCGCCATTCGGCAATCCGATCCCCGGCCTGGCGCTACTCGGGATCGAGGACGCCGATCCCGGCCCTGACGGCACCGACCTGGTCCGCCTCACCGAGTTGCCGCCGGCCGCGACGGTGGCGGTCGTGGTCCGCCAGCTCACCGAGCACGTCCAGGGCGATACCGCCCTGATCAGCCGCCTCAAGGAGGCCGGTGTGGTTCCCAATGCCCGGGTGATGGTCCAAACCGGCTCCGGCGGGGACGTGACGATCGTCGTCGGGGGCCACCAGAACGTCGAGCTTCCGCACGAAATGGCCCACGCGGTCAAGGTGGAGAAGGTCTAACCGCGGCCGGCGCGCCCGGGGAGCGCGATTCCGAGCCGCCCGGCCAGCCGAAAACCGGTGGCGGCAAGTTCGCGGATCTGATCCGGCCGCATGCCCGCACGCAGCGCGGAGTCGAGCATCCTCGCCATCCGGTGACCGGAATCCACCTCCAGGGCGGCCTCCAACGCCACGCCGGCCAGGGGTCCGTCTCCCCGGACGTACGCCGAGAATGCCAGCAGGACAAGCGCTTCAGCGCGCCACGGTGCGGGCAGCACGCGCGCCAGGATCGCCCACAGAGCCTCGGCGCCGGCCGCCCGCACACCGACCGCCAGCGCGTAACAAGTGTCGCGCACTGCGACGTCGGTCAGCGCGGAGGCCAGGGCGGGGATTGCCGCCTCGTCGAGGCTGCCGCCGCCGGGGCCGGGGATGGCCGCGAGCACCCGTTGCACGTCACGGCGGGCACATCCGTCCGGATCGGCACGCCAGTCGGACTCCCGGCGGGCGGCCTCGGCCTCGATGGCCCCGGCCAGCCCGGATGCGCGGACGGGGTCGCTCATCGCGACGACCGCCTGCAGTTCGCCGCGGCGCGCGTACAGCCGCCGTCCGTCGAGCACCGCTGCGACCGCCATCGGGGAGGAACCCGGATCCTCCACCGCACCGCCGGCGCCACATCCGTCGGCGCACCGCCAGCGGCCGTCTGCGGCCACCCGATCCACCAGGTGCGCGGCGTACAGGCCCACGTCGTGTTCACCCAGCGACTCCCCGAGCCGACCCATCAGGCTGCTGTGTTCCTGCTCACAGAGAGGGCAGAAGGCGCCGTCCGCGTCGACGATCACCGCCACGACGGTGTCGGCGCCGCCCTTGGCCACCACCTCAGCCAGGTATCCGGTGTGGTCAGGGAGGTCATCGGACAGGTCGACCCGCATTACCGCCCCCATCCGCCCGTCCTCCACAGACACCAGGACCAGCGACTTCTCCGGAACGAACCCGAGGACCGCCGGCAACGAGGCGATCAGCGCCCCCGGGCGGCCGATGCTGAATCCGGGCTGATGAGGTGCCATGCCGCCAGGCTGTCAACCCCTGCCGCCAGTCCCGTTCCGACGGACCCGCTCCCGGGGGCACGCTGTGGAGACCCGAGGAGCTGTGGATAACCTTGCCGGATCCGGGAACGCGCACCCGCGCCGGCTCGTTGCCCTTCCGAGACCGAGCAGGAGAGAGCAGGAGAGAGCAGGAGAGGAGGCCCGAAAGTGGCGTTAGAAGAGCACCTCGAGAACTCCCCCGGCCGCCCGCCCGACCGGATTTACGAACTCGCCGTGCCGGCGCCGTCGCTGACCGCGCCGGACGGGCGCGGTCCGGTCCTGGTGCATGCGCTGGAGGGGTTCTCCGACGCAGGGCATGCCATCCACCTGGCCGCGGAGCACCTGAAGAGCACCCTGCAGGGTGAACTGGTGGCGTCGTTCGCCATCGACGATCTGCTGGATTACCGCTCGCGTCGGCCGGCGATGATCTTCAAGACCGACCACTTCGCGTCCTATGACGAGCCCGAACTCGGCCTCTACGCGCTGCGGGACACCCTGGGAACGCCGTTTCTGCTGCTCGCCGGACTGGAGCCCGATCTGCGATGGGAGCGTTTCGTCTCCGCGGTGCGGCTTCTCGCCGAGCGCCTCGGGGTGCGCCGCACGATCGGGCTCGGGGCCATCCCGATGGCGGTGCCGCACACCCGGCCGATCTCGATGACCGCTCACTCCAACGACCGCGAACTGATCGCCGACCATCAGCCGTGGGTGGGCGAGGTCCAGGTGCCCGGGAGCGTGTCGAACCTCTTGGAGTACCGGATGGCCCAGCACGGTCACGAGGCCGTCGGATTCACCGTGCACGTACCCCACTATCTGGCCCAGACCGATTACCCCGGCGCGGCGGAGGCTCTTCTCGAGCAGGTCGCCGCTTCGGCGGAGCTGTCGATTCCGACGGCGGCGCTGTGCGAGGCCGGAGCCGTCGTGCGGCGCAAGATCGACGACCAGGTGGAGGCCTCCCCGGAGGTCGCCCAAGTGGTCGCCGCGCTGGAGAGCCAGTATGACGCGTTCGTCGCGGCCCAGGAGAACCGTTCACTGCTGGCTCGCGACGAGGACCTGCCCAGCGGCGAGGAGCTCGGCGCGGAGTTCGAGCGTTTTCTCGCCGAGCAGGCCGAGGAACAGCGTGAGGACCCATCCGGCGACAGCCCGCACTGAGTCACCCGCCCCGGTCACCCCTGCCGTCCTGCGTCGCTATCGCGGGCCTCGCGGTGGCATCCTGTGCGGCGTAATGTCGAGGCATGACCTCCGAGGCGGTCGTCCTACGGGTCTTCGCCGACGAGCAGGGCCGCTTCGGCAATCCTCTCGGCGTGGTGAACGCGGAGCTGGTTGCCACCGAGGACCGCCAGCGCGTGGCGACCCGTTTAGGTTACAGCGAAACGATTTTCATCGATCTGCCCGAGGCCGGGTCGGCTACCGCTCACGGCCGCATCCACACGCCTCTCACCGAGTTGGCATTCGCCGGACATCCCGCGGTTGGCGCGGCATGGTGGCTGTGCAGCCAGGGCCTGCCGGTGCACACCTTGCGGCTGCCCGCCGGAGTGATCCCGGTCGAGTACCGTGGCGGACTCACCATCATCCGGGCCAGGGCCGAGTGGGCGCCGGAGTTCGCCCTCCACGAACTCGACTCGCCCGCCGCTCTGGAACACGCCGATCCCTCGGACTACCCCGAGGACACCCAGCACTATCTGTGGACGTGGACCGACGCTGCCCGCGGCCGTCTTCGGGCCCGGATGTTCGGCGCCGGCATCGGGGTGCCCGAGGACGAGGCGACCGGATCGGCGGCCGTCAGGCTGACCGATCAGCTCGGTCGCGACCTGGATATCACTCAGGGGCGCGGGTCGCGGATCCTCACGACATGGGGCGCCGACGGGTGGGTTGCGCTGGCGGGCAGGGTGGTCCGGGATGGCGTTCGCGGGTTCGGGTGAGCGGCGAACCGACCACTGCCCTTCTCAGCGGGAGGTGGCGACGTTGCGGTGAGCGCGCAGCGCCTCGATCTCCCGCTCGAAGTCCTCGGCCGAGCTGAAGGATCGGTAGACCGATGCGAATCGCAGGTAGGCGACCTCGTCGAGTTCGCGCAGCGGCCCCAGG
>CAYXOM010000238.1:0-4679 GCA_964466565.1 uncultured Mycobacterium sp. | reverse complement strand
TCCGGGGGGGGGGGGGCGCGGGGTTGGGCCGGGCGCAGCCGGCCCACGTAGGCCCGCACCGCCGGGGCCTGCAGCCGGGCGCTGGATTCCAGCAGATGCGACAGCGCCTTGGCGGACAGCCCGGCCTCCTCGGGCTTCGCCGGCAGGTTCTCCGGAGACCCCTTACGCCCACGCCCCATGACATGCCTTCCTCCCGGCGGCGTTTGCCACCTCGCCCCAGGTTAACGAAGGCAGGGTGCTCTACCGTGCCCGACGGTGATCGGGGTCACTTGCTCGGATTCATCCCGCCGCCGCATCGGGATAGCGCAGCACCGCGGCCAGGCCGTCGGCGGGCCGCATCCGGTCGTCGGCGCGGACCAGCACCGCGTTGGTCGCCACCGCCAGCAGCGGCAGTGCCTCGTCGGCCCGCAGCACCCGCTCGGGCGCGCAGCCGAGGGCCGAGAGCGTCTCGGGGGTCGGCGCGATCATGGTCAACTCAGAGCCCGCGACGACGGTGGCCCCGCCGAGATCGCCGATGATCAGGGTGTCCACCGCCCCGTCGCGCAGCGCGGCGGTCACCGGGGCGAGCCCCTCCAGAGCCAGCCCCGTTCCGCGGCCGGCGGCGAAGCGCCCGGCGGCGTCGTCGAGGATCGCCGTGCGCCGGCGGGTGAACTCCTCGGCGATCTCACGGTGCACTTCGGCGTCGTCGGTGCCCGCGGTCCGGCCGCCGCCGTGCAGCGCCACGGAGCGGGCGGCCACCCGCTCGGGCAGCTCCGCGATGAGTTCCGAGCGCGCGGTCACCTCTCCGGCGACGAAGACCACGTCGAACCCGCCGGCGTCGGTGAGGTGGGTGACCCGGTCGGCGACCTCGCGGATGTTCCTGCGGACGGCCTCCTCGACTCTGCCCTGCGGGCCGCCGTAGCCGGCCGTCTCGGCCCCGCGGGCCTTGTGCACCGGTCCGGCCCCGCCGGTCACCGTCTCGGCGCCGCGGCCGTCGCCGTGAACATCGATGTCGGCGCCGGTGTGGTCGACGGTGACCACCAGATAGGAGATGTGCGCCGTGCCGTGCTCGAGCACCGGGACGATGTACGGCAGGTCAGAGACCCGCACGGTGGTCACCGCGGGTGGCTGTCCGAGGTGTTCGTCGAGCACGATCCGTGGTGTCGCGGCGGTGTCGGCGGCGATCACCACCCGGCCGCTGCGTCCGGTCGGGGGGTGCTTGCCCCGAACGGCCGCCGCCAGCGCCTCGATCACCGCGGGGGCGACCGACTGCTCCTCGAGGTGCTTGCGGATGTCGCGCAGGCGCGAATCGAGCTGGGTCGCAGCATCGGCGGTGTCGTGCGAGTCGTCGAAACACAGCGTGACGAACGGGCCGGGTGTCTCGACGAGATGCCGGAAACGTTCCGAGTGCATGATCCTCCCCGGGATGAGCCATTGTCTCGATGGTCGATGACCCTATCCGCACCCGCCGGGCACCCGGGCCGGCGGCTGCTGGCAGCATCGGTGTCCATGAGCATGGGGGACCCCCCGGCGGCGCCGGTCGGCGCCTGGCGCGCGTTGTGGGTCATGATCATCGGGTTTTTCATGATCCTGGTCGATTCGACCATCGTGGCCGTGGCCAACCCGGCCATCATGGCCGCCTTCGGCGTCGGCGACTACGACGACATCGTCTGGGTCACCAGCGCCTACCTGCTGGCTTTCGCGGTGCCGCTGCTGCTCACCGGGCGCCTCGGCGACCGGTTCGGGCCGAAGAACCTCTACCTCGCCGGCCTGGCCGTGTTCACCGCGGCCTCGCTGTGGTGCGGTCTGTCCTCGACGCTGGGCATGCTGATCGCGGCGCGGGTGCTGCAGGGTCTGGGCGCGGCGTTGCTGACTCCGCAGACGCTGTCGATGATCACCCGGATCTTTCCCGCGCAGCGCCGCGGGGTCGCGCTGAGCGTGTGGGGCACCACCGCCGGGCTGGCCACCCTGGTCGGCCCACTGGCCGGTGGGCTGATCGTCGACACGCTGGGCTGGTCGTGGATCTTCATCATCAACGTCCCCGTCGGCGTGCTCGGATTGGCGCTGGCGGCCCGGTTCGTCCCGGCGCTGCCCACCCGCCCGCACCGCCTCGACCTGCCGGGTGTCGCGCTCTCCGGCACCGGGCTGTTCCTGATCGTCTTCGGCCTGCAAGAGGGTCAGGCCGGCGCCTGGCGGCCCTGGATCTGGGTCGCGATCACCGTCGGGGTGGGCCTGCTGGCGGGATTCGTCTACTGGCAGGCGGTCCAACGCCTCGAGCCGCTGATCCCGCTGGGGATCTTCACCGACCGCAACTTCGGCCTGGCCAACGCCGGCGTCGCGGTCATCGGCTTCGCGGTGACCGGCATGGTCCTGCCGCTGATGTTCTACGCGCAGGGGGTGCTGGGGTTCAGCCCCGGCCGCGCGGCGCTGCTGATGGCGCCGATGGCGGTGGCGAGCATGGTGCTCGCGCCCTTCGTCGGCAGGCTCGTCGACTCGGTGCACCCGCGCCCGATCGTCGGGTCGGGCTTCGCGGTGCTGTCGGTCTCACTGCTCTGGCTGTCGATGGAGATGACCACGGGCACCCCGATGTGGCGGCTGCAGGCCCCGATGGCCGCGATGGGGATCGGTATGGCGTTCATCTGGTCACCGCTGAGCGCGACCGCCACCCGCAACCTGCCGCCGCTGCTGGCCGGCGCCGGCTCGGGCGTCTACAACACCACCCGCCAGGTGGGTTCGGTGCTGGGCAGCGCCGGCATGGCCGCTCTGATGTCGGCCCGGGTCAGTGCAGAGTTGCCGGGCGCCGCGGGCGGATCGGACGTCTCGCAGCTCCCCGGCACGCTGCGCCCGTCGTTCGCCGCGGCGATGTCGCAGTCCATGCTGCTGCCCGCCTGCGCCGCACTGGTGGGGGTGCTCGCCGCGGCGTTCCTGCTCAACGGCCTGGCCGGCGCCCGGCCTGTTCAGTCGAACAACACCGCCGGGTTGAGATAGCCGGTGGGGTCGAAGGCCGCCTTGATGGCGCGCATGGCGGCGATGTCGGCCGGGCTGCGCGACATCGGGAGGTAGGCCCGCTTGCGGCTGCCCACCCCGTGCTCGGAGCTGACGTTGCCGCCGTGGCTCGCGATGAGTCCCATCATGGACGGATAAATCCGCTTCTCCTGGTCCGGGCCGCAGCCCAGCACGTTGAGGTGCAGATTTCCCTCGCCGATGTGCCCGAACAGCACCGTGGTGGCCCCCGGCGCGAGCTCGGCGACCAGCGCAACTGCGGCGGCATTGAATGCGCTGATGGTCGAAAGCGGAAGGGAGACGTCGAACTTCAGCGGTGGACCGTCGGCGTTGAGCGTCTCGCTGAGCGCCTCGCGGACCTGCCATAGCCGGTGCATGCCGGCGGGGTCGACGCCGACGGCCGGCTCGACGCACCCCGGCGCGGCCGCCAGCAGCCTGGCCAGCGGCGCAGTTTGTTCGTCGTCACCGGCCACCTCGGCCAGCAGCAGCCAGTCCGCGCGCACCGGCGCGGCGGCGGCACGGCCGTCGAGGAGTTCGAGGGCGGCGATGCCTTCGGCGGCGCTCAAGGTCCGGGCGGCGGCCACCGCGGTGTCGAGGTCGGCGTACCCGCACAGCCCGACCGCCCGGTGCCGCGGTGCCGGATGCAGGCTCAGATCGAGTGCGGTGATCACGCCCAGGGTGCCCTCGGCCCCGACGAACAGCGCCGTGAGGTCATAACCGGTGTTGTCGGCCCGGACCTGCGGGCGGCGCTCGAGCAGGGTGCCGTCGGGCAGGGCCACCTGCAGCCCGATGACCTGTGCGGCCATGTCGCCGTATCCCACCGTGCGCAGTCCGCCGGCATTGGTCGAGGCCATGCCGCCCAGGGTGGCCGTCTCGCGGGCGGCGAGGTCCACCCCGAAGAGCAGTCCCGCCGCCGCCGCCGCACGCTGCAGGCCGGCCAGGGTGACTCCGCACGCCGCCCGCACCCGGTGCTCGGCCCGGTCGACCTCGCCGAGTCCGGTGAGCCGCTCGGTGGACAGCAGCACGTCGCCGTGCTCGGGAACCGTGCCAGCCACCAGCGAGGTGCGTCCGCCCTGCACGGTGACGCAGGCACCGGCGTCGCGGCACGCCCGCAGCACACCGGCGACCCCCTCCGCGGTGGACGGCCGCACCAGGGCCGTCGCGCTGCCGCGGTAGCGACCGGTCCAGTCCACGCTGCGCGCGGCCAGCACGTCTGGGTCGGTGCTGACGTGGCGCCCGCCCACGATCTCGGCCAGGCGGGTCCGCAGCGCGGCATTCATGAGTCCGGTGTAGCACCCGGTGGCGGAAAGGTCAGCCGGTGTTGCCGATTAGTTCCACCCCGGCGCCGTTCCAGCGGAACTTGACCACGCTCTGCAGGCCCATCCCACCGGCGAAGGTCAGCGCGACCGTGTCTCCGGTGCTCTGCGTGGCGTCGATCCCGTCGAAGCCGTAGGTGTCGGGCACCCCGGTCGGAATGAACTTGCCGAGGTGGAACAGCACCGCACGGGTGTTGGGATTGTCCTCATTGGTGTTGGCCCTGACGATCACGGCTGACAGCGGGGCGCACTCGTTGTAGTTGCCGGCGATCGGCTCAGGGCTCCAGCCCTGCCTGCTGCGCGGATCGCGGGGCAGCTCCGAAACCGCCCGCGCGATCGCCGGCGCGGCCAGGTTGACCGCGCAGGGGTCCGGCGGGGGCG
>CAYXOM010000237.1:0-2268 GCA_964466565.1 uncultured Mycobacterium sp. | reverse complement strand
GCCACCCCGAGCGCGTCGCGCAGCCGGCCGAGGTCCTCGACGGCCACCCACCAGGACCGACCCGCGTAGGAGACCGGGTAGGCGCGCCGGGCGGCGTGCAGGCCGTCGCACCACGGTCCGGCGTCCGGGGTCGCCGCCCGTTCGGTGATCTCGGCCTCGGTCAGCGGCCCGAGCAGGCGCAGCAGGTCGGCCACGCCCTCGGCGTCGCGGGCCCGCCGGTCCTCGGCCAGATGCTGCAACTGGCGCTCGGTGGCGGCCACGATCCCGGGGTCGAGCAGGTCGCGAAGCTCGACGCGGCCCAGCAACTCGGCGAGCAGCCCGGTGTCCAGCGACAGGGCGGCGGCCCGGCGCTCGGCCAGCGGGCTGTCGCCCTCGTACATGAAGGCCCCGACGTAGCCGAACATCAGCGAGGCCGCCATTGGCGACGGGGTGGGCGTCTCGACCTCGACAAGGCGCACCCCGCGCCCGGCGATGCGCGCCATCAGCCCGGTGAGCGCCGGCACGTCGTAGACGTCCTGCAGGCATTCCCGTACGGTCTCGAGCACGATCGGGAAGTCGGGGTACTTGCGGGCGACGTCGAGCAGCCGGGCCGCCCGCTGCCGCTGGTGCCACAGCGGTGAGCGTTTCCCCGGCTGGCGGCGCGGCAGCAGCAGCGCGCGCGCCGCGCACTCCCGGAACCGGGCGGCGAACAGCGCCGAGCCGCCCACCTCGGCGGTCACCGTCGGCTCGATCTCGCTCTCGTCGAAGACGAACAGCTCCGCGCCCGGCGCCGTGTCGTCGGTGTCGGGTAGGCGCACCACGATGCCGTCGTCGGAGGCGGTGGGCTTCTCGTCGATGCCGTAGCGCTCGAGCAGGCGGCGGCCGACCGCCAGCGCCAGCGGCCCGTTGACCTTCAGGCCGTACGGCGAGTGCAGCACCACCCGCCAGTCGCCGAGTTCGTCGCGGAAACGTTCGACCACCAGCGTGGAGTCGCTGGGCACCGCGCCGGTGGCCTGGATCTGGTCCTGCAGCAGCCGCCACAGGTTCTCGGTGGCGTTGGCGTCGAACCCGGCTGCCGCGCAGCGCTCGTCGAACCCGGTGCGCTCCATCGCGGCCAGCTCGCCGGTGAGCCGGCCGAGCGCGGCGCCCAGCTCGGCGGGCCGGCCGGCGTCGTCGCCGCGCCAGAACGGCAGCCGGGCCGGTTCGCCGGGTGCCGGCACCACCAGTACCCGGTCGTGGGTGATCTCGACGATCCGCCAGCTCGTCGCGCCGAGCGCGATCACGTCACCGGGACGCGACTCGTAGACCATCTCCTCGTCGAGTTCGCCGACCCGCGAAGGCTTCTCGGCGTCGCCGGCCAGGTAGACCGCGAACAGCCCGCGGTCGGGGATCGCCCCTCCGGAGGTGACCGCGAGCCGCTGCGCTCCCGGCCGCGCGGTCAGCATCCCGCTGTCGCGGTCGTAGACCAGGCGAGGGCGCAGTTCGGCGAAGTCGGTCGACGGGTACTTGCCGGAGAGCAGGTCCAGCGTCGCCTCGAACGCGCCGCGCGGCAGGGCCGCGAACGGCGCACTGCGGCGCACCGTGTCAAACCACACGTCCGCGCTGATCGGTTCCAGCGCGCAGGCCGCCACGGTGTGCTGGGCGAGGATGTCGAGGGGGTTGGCCGGAACCGTCATCGTCTCGATCGCGCCGTCGAGCATCCGGCTGACGGTGACCGCGCACCCGATCAGTCCGGTGCGGTGCTTGGGCAGCACCACCCCGCGGGAGACCTCGCCGACCTGGTGGCCGGCCCGGCCCACCCGTTGCAGGCCGCCGGCAACCGTGGGCGGCGCCTCGATCTGGACCACCAGGTCTACCGAGCCCATGTCGATGCCCAGTTCCAGGCTGGAGGTCGCCACCACCGCCTTGAGCCGCCCGCTTTTGAGGTCGTCCTCGACCGCCGCGCGGGCCTCCTTGGACACCGACCCATGGTGGGCGCGGGCCAGCAGCGGCTCCACGCCGGCCACCACGTTGGCCGCCAGCATCTGGGCCGGCGGTGCGGCCAGCTCGACACCCGAGCGCTGGGCGTGGATCTCGTTGACGCGGGCGGTGATCCGCTCGGCGAGCCGGCGGGAGTTGGCGAACACGATCGTCGAGTTGTGCGCCTCGATCAGGTCGACGATCCGGTTCTCCACGTCCGGCCAGATGGTGTTGCCGTCCAGGTTCGCCATGCCGGGAACCGGGACCTGAACCGCCAGGTCGAAGGTCTTGGCCGCCGGCGGGTTGACGATCCGCACCGATCCGGCGGGC
>CAYXOM010000236.1:0-2308 GCA_964466565.1 uncultured Mycobacterium sp. | reverse complement strand
GGGTCTGCTGCAGGAACAGGTGACATCTGAGATGGCTTGCCCGAGAGGGTGGGCTGGAAGGATGTTGCTGTGCCCAGGCCTTACCCCCGAGAGTTCCGTGATGATGTCGTGCGGGTTGCCCGTAACCGTGAGGACGGGGTGACGATCGAGCAGATCGCCGCCGACTTCGGTATCCACCCGATGACGTTGTCGAAGTGGATGCGTCAGGCCGACGTCGACGACGGCGCCAAACCCGGCACCAGCAGGACCGAGTCGGTCGAGCTGCGGGAGCTGCGCCGGCGCAACCGGCTGCTGGAGCAGGAGAACGAGGTCCTGCGCCGGGCCGCGGCCTATCTGTCGCAGGCCAACCTGCCGGGAAAAGGCTCTACCCGCTCGTGAAGGAGCTCGCCGCCGGCGGGATTCCCGTGGCGGTGACGTGCCGGGTACTCAAGCTCGCCCGCCAGCCCTACTACCGGTGGCTGGCCGACCCTGTCACCGACGCTGAATACGCCGAGGCGCATCGGGCCAACGCCCTGTTCGACGCCCACCGCGATGATCCGGAGTTCGGCTACCGCTACCTCGTCGAGGAAGCCCGCGACGCCGGCCAACCGATGTCCGAGCGGACCGCCTGGCGGATCTGCTCGGAAAATCGCTGGTGGAGTGCGTTCGGAAAGAAGAAGCGCGGCAAGAACGGCAAGACCGGCCCGCCAGTCCACGACGATCTGGTCAGCCGCGTCTTCGCCGCCATCGCGCCAAATGCGTTGTGGCTGGCCGACATCACCGAACACCGCACCGATGAAGGCAAGCTCTACCTCTGTGCGATCAAGGACGTGTTCTCCAACCGCATCGTCGGCTACAGCATCGACTCTCGGATGAAGTCACGGCTGGCCACTCAGGCCCTGGCTAACGCGGTCACCCGCCGCGGTGATGTCGCCGGCTGCGTGCTGCACAGCGACAGGGGAAGCCAATTTCGAAGCCGGAAATTCGTTCTGGCACTGTGCCGTAACGACATGGTCGGCTCCATGGGCCGCGTCGGGGCCGCCGGTGACAACGCCGCCATGTGTCCGTGGCCATGAAAAAGTCCCCACTGGTGGCCAGGTGGAGGTCCCCAGTTTTGGCCAGGTAAAAGTCCCCACCCTGTGTTCGTCGTGTTGATCAGGAACTGAGGGCCCCGGCGGTGACGGTGAAGGCGCCAACCATTCGCCACCACCACCGGGGAGTTCCATTGAAGTCTGCGAAGGACCGTATGGACATCATTGCTGCCTTCCAAGAGCTCGGGTCCTACCGAGCTGCCGCCGATAAGTGCGGCACCACCCACAAGACCGTCAAACGGGTCATGAAGAAGTTCGCCGCCGAGCAGGCCGGAGATCCGCCGGCTGTTCGGGCCGAGCGAGAACACAACTACGACGCGGTCGCCGACCTGGTCACCGCGCGGGTGGCCAAGTCGCAGGGCCGGATGTCGGCCAAGCGGATGCTGCCGATCGCCCGCGCCGCAGGATATGCCGGCTCGGACCGCAACTTCCGGCGCCTGGTCGCCGAAGCGAAAACGTTGTGGCGCAATCAGAATCACCGTGGCCGCCGCCCGGCGGTGTGGTCACCGGGTGAGTATCTGGTGATCGACTGGGCCCAGGCCGCGCCAGGGTTGTTTCTGTTCTGCGCGGTGCTGGCGTTCTCCCGCTGGCGGTTCGTGGCGTTCGCCACTGACCAGCGGGCGGCGACCACGCTGGGGTTGATCGCCGAAGCCTTCGCCGCGATTGGAGGTGTACCGGCCCGCGTGCTGGCTGATCGGATGGCATGCCTCAAGGGCGGTGTGGTCGCAGGTGTCGTGGTCCCCACCCCCGACTACGTGCGTCTGGCCGCTCATTACGGGTTCGCCCCGGATTTCTGCCACGCCGAGGACCCGCAGTCCAAGGGCATCGTGGAACACCTGTGCGGGTATGCCCAACGTGACCTGGCGGTCCCACTGCTGACCGAGGCCGCGATCGCCGGGCGCACGCTGGATCTGCGGACCGCCAATGCCGCCGCGCGGGACTGGTGTGCCCAGGTCAACGCCGTCGTGCATTCGGAGATCTGCGCGGTCCCCGACCAGCGGCTGCTCGTCGAGCGTGAGCTGCTGCGGCCGTTGCCCTCGCTGCGTCTGCAGGTCGGGCCTGCGGCGGTGACCCGCAAGGTCGACCGGCTCTCGTGTATCCGGTACGCCTCGGCCCGCTATTCGGTGCCCACCCGGCTGATCGGGACCACCATCACCGTGGTGGTCGATCACGACACGGTCGCCCTGCTGGAGTCCTCTACCGGTGCGGTGGTGGCCGAACACCGGTTGGGAGCCCCG
>CAYXOM010000235.1:0-3103 GCA_964466565.1 uncultured Mycobacterium sp. | reverse complement strand
CCGTACGCCGGGATGGTTGAGCACCTCCTCGACCACCGAGTCACGGACCATCGACCAGGTCCACTCGACTTGCTGAGCGCGTCGGCGGGCGTCGAACTCCCCCGCCTCAGCCAGCACCCGGCGGTGTTCCAGCACGGTGTCCCACAACTCGACCAGGCCGGTGCCTTCCGCGGCGCTCATGGTCAGCACCGGTGGGCGCCAGAGGGTCTGGCCCGGGTAGATCAGCCGGATCGCCGCGGTCAGTTCCCGCGCGGCCGCCCGGGCCTCGGTGACATGGGCGCCGTCGGCCTTGTTCACCACGATGACGTCGGCGAGTTCGAGGACGCCCTTCTTGATGCCCTGCAGCTGGTCCCCGGCGCGGGCCAGGGTCAGAAAGACGAAGGTGTCGACCATGGCGGCGACCGCAACCTCCGACTGGCCCACTCCGACGGTCTCCACCAGCACCACGTCGAAGCCGGCCGCCTCGAGCAGCACGATGGTCTCGCGGGTGGCCCGGGTGACGCCGCCGAGGGTGCCGGACGTGGGCGACGGGCGGATGTAGGCGTTCGGGTGCACGGCCAGCCGTGCCATCCGGGTCTTGTCGCCGAGGATCGAACCGCCGGTGCGCGTCGAGGACGGATCGACGGCGAGCACGGCGACCCGATGCCCCTCACCGATGAGATGCATCCCGAGGGCCTCGATCGTCGTCGACTTGCCCACCCCCGGAACACCGGTGATGCCCACGTGCATCGCGACACCGGCCTGCGGCATGAGTTCGAGGAGCAGTCGCTGGGCCAGGTCCCGATGGTCGGAGCGGGTCGATTCCACCAACGTGATCGCGCGGGCCAGGGCGGACCGGTCGCCGCGCCGCACAGCGTCGGCAAGCCCGGCGACGTCGGTGTCGGACCGGCCGGTCAACCCAGATCCCCCGTCATCTGCGGATGCCGGTCAATCGAGGTCGTAGCCGAGGCGTTCGGCGAGTTTGTGCAGCAGGCTGACCGCGGCATCGGCGATCACGGTTCCCGGTGGGTAGATCGCGGTGGCCCCGGCGGCGTAGAGCGCCTCGAAGTCCCCGGGCGGAATGACCCCGCCGACGACGATCATGATGTCGGGCCGGCCGACCGCGGCCAGGGCCTCGCGCAGCGCGGGGACCAGGGTCAGGTGGCCCGCAGCCAGCGAGGAGACCCCGACCACGTGCACGTCGTTGTCCGCGGCCTGGCGGGCCACCTCCCCGGGGGTGGAGAACAGGGAGCCGACGTCGACGTCGAATCCGATGTCGGCGAACGCCGTCGCGATGACCTTCTGCCCGCGGTCGTGCCCGTCCTGCCCCATCTTGGCGACCAGGATCCGCGGGCGGCGGCCGTCGGCCTCGGCGAATGTCGCCACCAGCCGGGCGGCCTCGGTGAGTCCGGTGATGCTGCCTCCTGTGCCGACCTCGTCCCGGTAGACCCCGGAGATCGTCCGGATCTCGGCCTGGTGGCGACCGTAGACCTTCTCCAGCGCGTCGGAGATCTCCCCCACCGTCGCCTTGGCCCGGGCCGCGTCGATCGCCAGCGCCATCAGGTTGTTGCCCAGCCCGTCAGGCCCGGACCGGCCGGTCGCGGCCGCGGCCCGGGTCAGTTCGGCGAGCGCCGCCTCGACCGCGGCCGGTTCGCGGTCGGCCCGCAGTTGCCCGAGCTTGGCCAGTTGCTCGGCACGCACCCGGCTGTTCTCGACCTTGAGAACCTCGATGTCGGGGTTCTCGTCCACCTGGTACTTGTTGACCCCGATCACCGGCTGGGCTCCCGAGTCGATCCGGGCCTGGGTCCGCGCCGCGGCCTCCTCGATGCGCAGCTTGGGGATGCCCTCGCTGATCGCCCGCGCCATCCCGCCGTGCTCGGCGACCTCGGCGATGTGCGCGCGGGAGCGCTCGGCGAGCTGGTGGGTGAGCCACTCGACGTAGTAGGACCCGCCCCAGGGGTCGATCGGACGCGTGGTGCCCGACTCCTGCTGCAACAGCAGCTGGGTGTTGCGCGCGATCCGGGCGGAGAAGTCCGTGGGCAGCGCCAGGGCCTCATCGAGGGCGTTGGTGTGCAGCGACTGGGTGTGCCCCTGGGTGGCCGCCATCGCCTCGATACAGGTGCGCGCGACGTTGTTGAAGGGATCCTGGGCGGTCAGCGACCAGCCGGAGGTCTGCGAATGCGTGCGCAGCGACAACGATTTGGGGCTACGAGCGCCGAACCCGGCGACCAGCTCGCTCCACAGCAGCCGCCCGGCCCGCAGTTTGGCCACCTCCATGAAGAAGTTCATCCCGATTCCCCAGAAAAAGGAGAGCCGGGGTGCGAAGACGTCGATGTCCAGGCCCGCGTCCAGACCCGCTTTGATGTAGTCCACTCCGTCGGCCAGGGTGTAGGCCAGTTCCAGGTCGGCGGTGGCACCGGCCTCCTGGATGTGGTAGCCGGAGATCGAGATGGAGTTGAACTTCGGCATCCTCGCGCTGGTGTAGGCGAAGATGTCGGAGATGATCCGCATCGACGGCTCGGGCGGGTAGATGTAGGTGTTGCGGACCATAAACTCCTTGAGGATGTCGTTCTGGATGGTCCCGGCGAGCCGCTCCGGCGGCACACCCTGCTCCTCGGCGGCGACCACGTAGAGCGCGAGGATCGGCAGCACCGCCCCGTTCATGGTCATCGACACCGACACGCCCCCGAGATCGATGCCGTCGAACAGCTGGCGCATGTCCAGAATCGAGTCGATCGCCACTCCCGCCATGCCGACGTCGCCCTGCACCCGCGGATGGTCGGAGTCGTAGCCCCGGTGGGTGGCGAGGTCGAACGCCACGGACAGACCCTTCTGGCCCGCGGCCAGGTTGCGCCGGTAGAAGGCGTTGGAGTCGGCGGCGGTGGAGAACCCCGCGTACTGGCGGATGGTCCACGGCTGGTTGACGTACATCGTCGGGTACGGCCCGCGGACGAACGGCGGTTCGCCCGGAAAGCCGTCAAGCGGGTAGCCCGCCGCGACGGCGGCGTCGCGGTCGGCGCCGATGTAGACCGGTTTGACGACGATGCCCTCCGGGGTGTGCCAGTCCAGCTGCTCGCCGGAATACCCGTGTGCGGCGGCGGCCCCGGCGATCAGGGCGGCCGCC
>CAYXOM010000234.1:0-4238 GCA_964466565.1 uncultured Mycobacterium sp. | reverse complement strand
CCTGCTCGCGCCCTCCGCGATCCGCAGGTGGGGCCGCCGGGCCGTGACCGGGGCCGCCCTGCTCGCCGCGGCTGCCGTCCAGGTCGCCGCCGCCACCCTGGATCTGGCCGTGATGGTCCTCTGCGCCCTGCTGCTCGGTTTCGCCGGGCAACTGGTGAAGCTGGGCGCCGATTCCGCGATGCAGCTCGACGTGGCCGGGGGCCTGCGCGGCCACGTCTTCGCCGTGCAGGACGCGTTGTTCTGGCTGTCGTTCATCGCCGCGGTCACCGTCGCGGCGGCGGTGATCCCCCCGGACGGACGCTCACCTGCCCTTGCGCTGGCCGGGTCCGCGGTGTACCTGGCGGGCATGGCCGGCCTAGCCGCACTCGGCCGGGCGCCGGCCTAGCCGATCCCGGCCGCTCCGTCGGCCGCGCCGTCACCGTCGTCGTCGCGCAGCACCACATCCCACCTCCCGTCGCCGTCGGTGTCCACGTAGCCGGCCGCCGGCGAACCACCGGGTGCCGGGCGCAGCGCCCGGTCGGCGAGTCCGTCGCGGTCGATGTCGAGGATCATCTCCGGCGTCCCGTCGGCGTCGACGTCGGCCGGCAGTCCGGACCGCTGCACGCCGTCCAGTCCGAACCATCGCACCGCCTCTCCGGTCGCCGCCCCGCCCAGTGTCCACGTGCCGGTGCCGTCATCGGTGTACAACGCTCTCGCCGGCCGGGCCGGATCGAGGTCGTAGGAGGCGTGGTCGGCGCGGCCGTCGCCGTCGAGGTCGATCAGAGCGTCGTCATGGAGACCGTCCCCGTCTAAATCGAGCCTGGTGGCGTCGAGTTCGCCGTCACCATCGGCGTCGAGGTCAAGGGGGGCGGTCCAGATCGACGCGGTGCCGTCGCCGGCGTCCAGGCAGTAGTCCATGTCTGCTCAGACGGGGCGCGGCGGGCACCGGTTCCATGCACCGTCCCCGCACCGGCCGCTTCTGCCGCCCGTCCCTACTTCTGCTGGCGGCCCCACCAGGCGAGCAGTTCGGCCTCGGCTTCCTCCCGGCTCTGCGGACCGCGGTCCAGGCGCAGCTCCCGCAGGTGTTTCCAGGCCCGGCCGACCATCGGACCCTCGCCGATACCGAGGATCGTCATGATCTCGTGGCCGTCGAGGTCGGGCCGCACCCGGGCCAGGTCCTCCTTGGCGGCCAGCTCGTCGATCCGTCGCTCGAGGTCGTCGTAGCTGGCCTGCAGTTGGGCGGCCCGCCGACGGTTGCGGGTGGTGCAGTCGGCGCGCACCAGCTTGTGCAACCGCCCCAGCAGCGGCCCGGCGTCGGCCGCGTAGCGCCGCACCGCGGAGTCGGTCCACCGGCCGTCGCCGTAGCCGTGGAAACGCAAGTGCAGGTAGACCAGCTGAGACACATCGTCGACCAGCTGCTTGGAGTACTTGAGCGCACGCATCCGCCGGCGCACCATTTTGGCCCCAACCACCTCGTGATGATGGAAGCTGACCCCGCCGTCGGGCTCGTGGCGGCGGGTGGCCGGCTTGCCGACGTCGTGCAGCAGCGCCGCCCAGCGCAACACCAGGTCACCGGGGGCCCCCGGCTCCTCGAGCTCCATGGCCTGGCGCAGGACCGTCAGCGAGTGCCGATAGACGTCCTTGTGCTGATGATGTTCGTCGATGGCCATTCGCATGGCGCCCACCTCGGGAATCACCACCTCGCCCAGACCGGTGTCCACCATCAGCTCGATGCCGGCCACCGGATCCTCGCCCAGCATCATCTTGTCCAGCTCGGCCGCGACCCGCTCCGCGGTGATGCGGGAGAGTTGCCCGGCCATCCGCTCCATCGCCGCGCGCACCCGCTCGGCCACCTCGAATCCCAGCTGCGAGACGAAGCGGGCGGCGCGCAGCATCCGCAGCGGGTCGTCGCCGAAGGACACCTCCGGTGCGGCCGGGGTGTCGAGGACCCGGCGGCGGACGGCCGATCGGCCGTCGAGGGGGTCGATGAACTCGGTCATCCCGCCCGCGGTGATCCGGACGGCCATAGCGTTGACCGTGAAGTCGCGCCGCAGCAGGTCGTCTGCGAGGTTGTCGCCGAAACGCACCAGCGGATTGCGGGACACCCGGTCATAGGTGTCGGCCCGGAACGTGGTGATCTCCAGCCGCTGGCCGCCCTTTCCGACTCCCACGGTGCCGAAGTCGATCCCGGTCTCCCACATCGCGTCGGCCCAACCCCTGGTGAGCTCCTGGACCCGCGCGGGCCGCGCGTCGGTGGCGAAGTCCAGGTCGGTGGTCGACCGGCCCAGGACGGCGTCGCGCACGCTGCCGCCAACGAGATACAGCTGGTGCCCCGCCGCCTCGAAGAGACCGCCGATCTGCCCGAGCAGCGGGGCCTGCGGCTGAAGTTGGACGGCGGCACGCACCAACAGTTCGTCGTCAGCGGTCGTGTCGGGCACGTTGGGTGAGCCTAGTGCTCTCCGAGCCCGGCCGGACAGCGGCGAGTGCGGGCGGAGGCCAGCTGCCTGCCAACTACTATCGCTGGGGTGTCTGAGGAGGAGCGGGCCAGTCCGCGGCGGCGGCGCGGCCGCCGGCGGCGCCGGGCCGCGACGCCTCCTAACCCCGGTCCTCCCGCCGGACAGGATTCCGACGGGTCGCCCGAGACCCCGATTGGCGAGCCGTCCCGGCCGGGCCAGCGGCTCCGCACCGTCCGCGAGACCTCGGCGGGCGGGCTGGTCATCGACGGAATCGAGCGGCCGCGCCGGGAGCAGGTCGCCGCGCTGATCGGCCGGGTCGATCGCCGCGGCCGGATGCTCTGGTCGCTGCCCAAGGGGCACATCGAACAGGGGGAGACCGCCGAACAGACCGCCGTCCGCGAGGTCGCCGAGGAGACCGGCATCCGCGGTGACGTGCTGGCCGCCCTGGGCAGCATCGACTACTGGTTCGTCACCGAGGGCCGCCGCGTCCACAAGACGGTCCACCACTACCTGCTGCGTTCGTGCGGCGGCGAACTGTGCGACGAGGACCTCGAAGTCACCGAGGTCGCCTGGGTCCCGGTCATCGAGCTACCGGACCGGCTGGCCTACGCCGACGAACGCCGACTCGCGGTGGTCGCCTATGAGTTGATCGAGTTGCTGCAGACCGCCGGGCCGGACGCGCTGCCGCCCCTGCCGCAGAGCGCTGTGTGGCGGCGGCGCCAGACCCACTCACGCGCGGGTGACCGCCCGGCCACGCCGCCCCGGACGCGCGGGCGCTCAGTGAACGGCGGCGGGCCGGGCACGTGATCGCCCCGGCTGCCGGCGCGGGCCGCCGGGTCGTTCTCATCCTGGCCCTGCTCGTCGTGCTGATGACTCCGCTGGCGTTGCCGCCCGCGGCCGGGCAGGCCGGTGCGGGGGAGTTTCTGGCCGTCCGGCTCGACGCCGTAACCCCCGACGTGGTGACGACGTCCAGCGAACCCTCGGTGACTGTGGTCGCGACCGTCACCAACGTCGGTGACCGCCCGGTGCGCGACGTGGTGGCCCGGCTGGAACGCGCTCCCGCCGTGGCGAGTCCGGCGGATCTTCGCACCGCCCTCGATCCGGCATCGGCCCCCTTCGAGGCGGTCGGCGAGTTCGTCGGTGTCGCCGACGAACTCGGGCGCGGCCAGGCCGCGGAGGTGTCCTTCGACGTCGCGCTGCGCCCGGGGCCGGGGCCGTCGCTGGGGGTCGACGCTCCCGGGGTGTACCCGCTGCTGGTCAACGTCAACGGCACCCCCGCAGAGGGCTCGGCAGCGCGACTGGCCGACGACCCTTTCCTGCTGCCGGTCACCGGTGTGCCCGCCGACCCCGCTGCCGGCTCGGGCAACGTCCTGGCCGACGTAGTCGCTCCGGACACCACCGAACCCGTCGCGGTCACGATGTTGTGGCCGCTGGCCGACACACCGCGGCTGGCACCCGGGGTCCCCGGCGGGGTCACTCCCGTCCGCCTGATGAACGACGACCTGGCGGTGTCGCTGGCCGCCGGCGGCCGGCTGGACACACTGCTGGCGGCGGCCGAGTTCGCGGTCAGCCCCGGCGCCGTCGACCCGGCCACCGGCTTGGACCGGGCGCTGTGCCTGGCCGTCGATCCCGACCTGCTGGTGACGGTCAACGCGATGACGGGGGGCTACGTGGTGTCCGAGTCGGCCGACGGTCTGGGCACGGCGGTGCGTCCGGGCGCGGGGCAGGCCGCCGCGGCAGGCTGGCTGGACCGGCTGCGCGCCCTGGCGCGGCGGCTGTGTGTCACCGCCACCCCCTACGCGC
>CAYXOM010000233.1:0-2020 GCA_964466565.1 uncultured Mycobacterium sp. | reverse complement strand
TCGTCGAAACTGCGGACCAGCTTCCACAGGTGGCCGGACCCCCCCGGTGCGTCGGCGCCGTCGACCCGCACCACCATGCCCTCGAAGTTGGCGGCGGTGTGCGCGGGCAGCCGGATCCGCAGCCCGGCCGGGGGATGGGCCGTACGGCCGAGCACCCGGCCGAGCCCGGAGGCCCCGGAGTCGCCCTCGAGCATGTTGTCCCGGGTCATCAGGTACACCGCGCGCCGCTCGTCGGCCGGCGCCCCGTCGAGCAGACCGATCAGGCTGCGGCCCGGTAGCGGGTGCACCTCGGAGAACGACTCGCGCAGCACCGCCGCCGCCGCCCCGACGTCGACGCCGGCCGCGTCGAGCAGGGTGGGCACCAGGTCCACGTGCGACGTCGGAGCATCGACCACCCGCGGGCCCGACGCCCGCCGCCCGATCCGCACGATGCTCAGCGGCACCCGGGTGGCCTCGTCGTAGAGGTTGAACCACTTCTGGTGCAGGCCGCCGTGCGCGCCGAGCAGATCGCCGTGGTCGGAGGTGCGCACCAGGACGGCCTCGGCCGAACCGCCGTCGGTGACCGCCCGGCGCACCCGGTCGATCGGGGAGTCGACCTCGGCGTGCAACCGGTAGTACAGGTCGCGGTACCGCTGGGCGTTGCGCCGATAGATCCGCTCGATCGCGGGGGCCGGGCCGTACCCGGAGTAGTAGGCCTCCCGGAAGGCGATCTGCGCAGCGGGCTTGTCGCGCAGGTCCTCGGTGGCGGTGGGAGCCGGCGGCACGTGCGGCGGGTCGAGCGGGCCCGCCTTGAGCGGGTTGCGCAGCACCCAGGTCGGGAACAGCACGATGTCGTGCGGGTTGACGAAGCTGGCCACCAGCAGGAAGGGGCGCAGCGCCGCCGGGTCGCCGGCCCGCCGCCGCGCGTAGCGGTCTCCGAGCCAGGCCACCACCCGGTCGGCGATGAGCGGGTCGCGCCGGACACCGCTGTTGGCCAGCCCGGCGCCGTGGGGTTCGGGACCCACCCATCCGGAGAACCCGTAGGGTCCCAGCGGGTCGGCGTCGAGGTAGCGCCGCACCGCCGCGGGGTCCACCACGCCGTCGTCGTCGTTGGTCGCCAGCACCTCCCCGGTGAGCGGGTCGGACAGGTCGGCGTGCGAGATGTGCCACTTGCCGTCGTAGTGGGTGTCGTAGCCTGCCGCGCGGAACCAGTTGCCCAGCGTCGGCACCTCCCCGGGACGCAGCCAGCGCATCCGCGAGTCGTCGTAGACCTTGCCGATCCCGTCGGTCTGGGTGACCCCGTGCAGGTCCGGGTACTGCCCGGTGAAGATGGTCGGACGGCTGGGCACGCACGCCAGCGACCCGGTGTAGTGCCGGGTGAAGCTGACTCCGTGCCGGTCGAACCAGCGCGCACCGGTCAGCACCCGCTGGCGCCAGGCCAGCACGTCGGCGGCCTCGTAGGGCGGGGTGGCGCGCTCCTCGTCGGTCATCACGATCACGATGTCGGGACGCTCGGGACGCTCGGGACGCTCGGGACGCTCGGGACGCTCGGTCATCTCTTCCTTTCGGCCGCTTCGGCCAGTCCGCGCAGCAGGGCGTCGGACTGCTTTCCCATCGCCCGGCACAACACGCCCCCGACGGCCCGCGCCAGCGGGTTGTCGCCGACGTCCACCGTGCTGGTGAGGGTGACGACGGTGTCGGCGCCCCGGTCCGCCAGGGTCCACCGGTTGGCGATCCGTCCCAGCCGGCGCGGCAGCCCCTCGATGTCGTAGCCCAGCGTCGTGCCCGGCTGGTAGTCGGTGATCCGCTCGACCAGGGTCGTCCGGCCCACCTGGACCCGGCGCGAGGTGCCCGGCCCGCCACCGGGGACCTGCTGGAGCAGACAGGAGTGGTCGACGTTGCCCGCCCAGGCGCTGATCGAGCCGAAGTCGGCCAGCAGTCCCCACACCGCCGCCGGGTCCGCCGCCACGCGCCGCGTGCGGCTGATGCTCGCCACCGCCCCAGGATAGGGCCCGGCGCGACGGCCCGCCGCGCCCGGCGG
>CAYXOM010000232.1:0-8312 GCA_964466565.1 uncultured Mycobacterium sp. | reverse complement strand
CGCAGCGCCGAGCCGCCGGAACTCACCGAGCCGACCGAGGGTCCGCCGCCGCCGATGCGCTGGGCCAAGCGCAACCCGGAGGCGGCCGCCCGCCTCGAGGCCGCGCGGGCCGCCCTGGCCGAACTCTCCGGCCGGGTCGGGGTACCGACGGAGAACCTGCTCTCACCGGACCTGGTGCGGCGGCTGTGCTGGGACTGGAACGCCGGTGCCGACCCCGCCGCGGTGATCGAGGCGATGCTGACCGGAGGCGGCGCGCGAGCCTGGCAGCGCGATCTGGTGGTTCCGGCACTGACCCGAGCGCTGGAACCGGGAAAACCGGAACCGGGTTAGTCGACCGGTTCGGTCACTGCCTCCTCGTGCGCGCCCTGCGCGGCCACCCAGCCGGTGACCAGCCGGGCGACGTTGCGTTCGGTGAGGCCCACCTCGGCGAGCACCTCGGCGCGCCCGGCATGGTCGAGGAAGCGCTGGGGTACTCCGACGTCGCGGCACGCCACGTCGACCTCGGCGGCGCGCAGCGCCGCCGACACCGCCGAGCCGACCCCGCCGCGGACTCCGTTGTCCTCCAGGGTGACCACCAGCCGATGGGCGCGCGCCACGGAGGTCAGGGCGTCGGGCACCGGCAGGACCCAGCGGGGGTCGATCACCGTCACCCCGATGCCGTGGGTGCGCAGCCGGTCGGCCACCCCCAGCGCCATCGGCGCGAAGGAACCGACCGCAACGAGCAGCACGTCCTCGCCGAGCCCGTTGCCGGGGCGGCCCAGCACATCGACACCGCCGATCCGCTCCAGCGCCGGGATGTCCTCCCCCACTTCCCCTTTCGGGAACCGGATCGCGGTGGGCCCGTCCTCGACGTCGATCGCCTCCCGGAGTTCCTCACGCAGCCGCGCGCCATCGCGGGGGGCGGCGACCCTGATCCCGGGAACGATGTTGAGCATCGACAGATCCCACATGCCGTTGTGGCTCGCTCCGTCGTTTCCGGTGATGCCGGCCCGGTCCAGCACGATGGTGACGGGCAGGTTGTGCAGCGCGACGTCCATCATGACCTGGTCGAACGCGCGGTTGAGGAAGGTGGAGTAGACCGCGACGACCGGGTGCAGGCCCCCCATGGCCAGGCCGGCCGCCGAGGTCAGCGCGTGCTGCTCGGCGATGCCGACGTCGAAGAGCCGGTCGGGGTAGCGCTCGCCGAACGCGGCCAGCCCGGTGGGGCCGGGCATCGCCGCGGTGATCGCCACCAGATCCCGGCGCTTGGCCGCGTAGGCGATCAGCGCATCGGAGAACACCGAGGTCCACCCCGGCGCCGGCGCTTTGGTGGCCAGCCCGGTCTGCGGGTCGATCACGCCGCAGGCGTGCATCTGTTCGGCCTCGTCGTTCTCAGCCGGCGGGTAGCCCATCCCCTTGCGGGTGACGACGTGCACGATCACTGGCGCGTTGAAACCGCGGGCGTGGCGCAGCGCGCTCTCGACCGCCGGCTCGTCGTGCCCGTCGATCGGCCCCACGTACTTCAGGCCGAGGTCGGCGAACATCACCTGCGGCGAGATCGCGTCCTTGATGCCGGCCTTGACGCTGTGCATGGCCTGGTAGCAGACCTCGCCGACTACCGGGAAGCCCCGCACGGCGCTGCGCCCTGCCTCCAGGAACCGCTCGTAGGCCGGCTGCAGCCGCAGGCCCGCCAGGTGGTCGGCGAACCCGCCGATGGTGGGCGCGTAACTGCGACCGTTGTCGTTGACCACGACCACCACCGGCCGGCGGGCCGCGGCGATGTTGTTGAGCGCCTCCCAGCACATGCCGCCGGTGAGCGCCCCGTCGCCCACCACCGCCACCACGTGCCGGTTTCGCTGCCCGGTGAGCTCGAACGCCTTGGCCAGCCCGTCGGCGTAGGACAGGGCCGAGGAGGCGTGACTGGACTCCACCCAGTCGTGGTCGCTCTCGGCGCGCGAGGGATATCCACTGAGCCCCCCCTTGCACCGCAGGGTGTCGAAGTCGGCCCAGCGCCCGGTGAGCATCTTGTGCACGTACGCCTGGTGGCCGGTGTCGAAGATGATCGGGTCGTGCGGAGAGTCGAACACCCGGTGCAGGGCGAGGGTCAGCTCGACCACCCCGAGGTTGGGGCCGAGGTGGCCGCCGGTTGCCGCGACCTTGTGGATGAGGAACTGGCGGATCTCGATGGCCAGGTCGCTCAACTGGTCTCCGGAAAGGTTCTGCAGATCAGCAGGGCCGCGGACCGCTTCGAGCATCCGACCAGTCTACGCACCTCGACCGGATTCGCCGGGTGCCGCCTGGTAGATGTCGGGCACCCCGTCGCGGTCGCGGTCGGTGGTCTCCAACTCGAAAACCGCCCGGTAGTGGCGGTTCCGAACTCGAAGCACCACCGCCGCCAGGAAGGCCGCCAGAAGTGATCCGGCCAACACCCCGACCTTGACGACGTCGCCCTGTTCGGAGCCGTACCCGTAGGCAAGTTTGCCGATCAGCAGCGACACGGTGAACCCGATGCCGGCCAGCAGTGAGACTCCGAAGACGTCGATCCAGCGCAGGGAGGGGTCCAGCGTCGCCCGACTGAACGCGGCCAGCAGCCGGGTGGTCCCGAACACCCCGACGGCCTTGCCGACCACCAGGCCCGCGACGATCCCCAGCGCGATCGGGTCGCTCAGCGCTGTCACCAAACCGTCATAGCCCCCGAACGTCACCCCGGCGGCGAAGAAAGCGAACACCGGCACCGCCAGGCCCGCCGAGACCGGCCGCACCGCGTGTTCGAATCGCTCGGCCAACCCCTGGGCGGACCCGCGCCCCAGCACCGGCACCGCGAAGCCCAGCAGCACCCCCGCGACGGTGGCGTGCACCCCGGACTCGTGCATGAAGGCCCAGGTCAGCACCGCCAGCGGGATCAGCAGCCACCAGGCCCGCACCCCGCGGCGCACCAGCACCGCGAACACCGCCAGGGGTATCAGCGACGCACCCAGGGCGGCGAGGTTGATCGATTCGGTGTAGAACACCGCGATCACCGTGATGGCCAGCAGATCGTCGACGACGGCCAGGGTCAGCAGGAACGTGCGCAGCGCCGCCGGCAGGTGGGTGGACAGCACCGCCAGGACCGCGACGGCGAAGGCGATGTCGGTCGCGGTGGGAATCGCCCACCCGCGCGTCGCGCCGGCGCCGGCGCCGGCGGTGAACGCCAGGAAGACCAGGGCCGGAACCGCCATGCCGCCGACCGCCGCGGCGATGGGCAGGACGGCCCGGGCCGGGTCACGCAGGTCGCCGGCCACGAACTCGCGCTTGAGTTCGAGGCCGACGACGAAGAAGAAGATCGCCAGCATCCCGTCGGCGGCCCAGGTGCCCAGCGACAGGTACAGGTGCAAGCCGAGGTCGTCCGTGCCGACCTTGGTGGCGGTCAGCGCGTGGTATGACTCCGACCACGGTGAGTTCGCCCAGATCAGGGCGATCGCGGCGGCGACCAGCAGGACCGCCCCGCCCACCGTCTCCCGGTGGAAGATCGTGATGACACGGCGGGTCTCCGACCAGGAACCGCGCGAGAACAGTCTGCCGGGCATTTGGGCTTCAGCCTAGTGTCCGGTTCAGCACGACCAGGCACTCGACGTGGTGGGTCAGCGGGAAGGCGTCGAACACCCGCAGCGACTCGACCTCGTAGCCCTGCTGCAGGTACAGGCCAACGTCGCGCCCGAAAGCGGCGGCCTCGCAACCGATGTGAATCAGCCGGGAGACCCCCGCCCGGGCCAGCAGGCCGATCACCTCGCGACCGGCGCCCGACCGCGGCGGGTCGAGGACGGCGACGTCGGCGGGATCCGGCGCCGAGTCCAGGAACCGGCGGACCGATTCCGAGACGACCGCCACCCCGGGCAGGTCGGCCAGTGCCGCGCGGGCGGCGGCCGAGGCGGCCCGGGAGGTGTCGACGCTGAACACCCGTCCCGACTGCCCCACGCTGCCGGCCAGAGCCGCAGCGAACAATCCGGCCCCGCCGTAGAGATCCCACGCCGTGGCGCCCTCCCGGCGTCCGGCCAGACTCGTCACCAGCGCGCTGTAGGTGGCGGCCGCCTCATGGTGGGCCTGCCAGAAACCGGTCACCGGTAGCCGCCAGGTCCGCCCGCCCACCCGATGCACCCCCGCGCGCGCCCCCTCGACCGTTCTCGTGCCGCGTCGCCCGGTCCGGGTGGTCGCCACGTGCCGGCGCCCGTCGTCGTCGATCACCACGTGCACCTGGTCGGCCTCGTTCCAGCGCCGCCCCCCGATACCCGCGGCCAGTCCCCCGGCCAGTTGTGCGCAGCGCAGGTCGTGGACCAGCCCCGCGCTGCGGTGGCGGTGCAGGCCGGCCAGCCCGTCCGGGCCGACCCCGAACCTCGCCCTGGTCCGCCAGCCGCGCGGTGCGCCGCCTCCGAGGGGTTCGGCGGCGCCCTCCCAGGCGAATCCGCCGAGCCTACGCAGTTGCTCGGCCACCACACTGCCCTTGATCGCCCGGGCCGCGCCGGGCTCGGCGAAGGCCAGATCACAGCAGCCGGCGCCGCCCGGGCCGGCGACCGGGCACAGCGGCTCCACGCGGTCGGCGGAGGCCTCCAGCACCTCGACGGCCTCGGCGGTCCAGTAGGACCCCTTCCGCGTGGTCACCCGCGCCCGGACCCGCTCCCCGGGCAACGCGTAACGCACGAAGACCACCCGGCCGTCGTGTCGGGCCACGCAACTGCCGCCGTTGGCCGCCGGCCCGACGCTCAGTTCCAACTGGGCCGGTGCACTCACGCGGTGAAGCCCCGGCGCACGTCGCCGGGGGCGCTCTGTTCCTCCACCTGCTGGACCCGGTCAGAGGAGTTGAGCTGCCAGGGAACCGAGGTCACCATCACGTTGGGCAGGAACAACAGCCGGGTCTTGAGCCGCAGCGCACTCTGATTGTGCAGCAAGCCCTCCCACCAGTGTCCGACGACGTACTCGGGGATGAACACCGTCACCACGGTCCGCGGGGCGTCCCGGCCTATCCGCCGGACGTAGTCGAGCACCGGGCCGGTGACCTCACGGTAGGGCGAGGCCACCACCTTCAGCGGCACGTTGATGTCACTGTCTTCCCAGGCCTGCGTCAGCAGCCTGGTCTCGTCGTCGTCGACGTTGACCGTGAGCGCCTCCAGGGTGTCGGGCCGGGTCGCCCGGGCGTAGGCCAGCGCCCGCAGGGAGGGCAGCGTCACCGTGGACACCAGTACCAGCGCGTGGTTTCGGCTGGGCAGCACGATGCCCGCCCGGTCCTCCTCGTCGGGGGTGAGTTCCCTGCTCACCGCGGCGTAGTGGCCGTGAATGGCGCGCATCAGCACGAACAGCGCCGCCATCGCCGCGATCGCGATCCAGGCCCCCACCGCGAACTTGGTGACCAGCACCACGACCAGCACGGTGCCGGTGCACAGGAGGCCGACCGCGTTGATCGCGCGGGATCGGGTCATGCGACGCCGCTCCGCCGGGTCGCCCTCGGCGCGCAGGTGGCGGTTCCAGTGCCGGACCATGCCGATCTGGCTGAGGGTGAACGACGTGAACACCCCGACGATGTAGAGGTGGATCAGCGACGACACGTCGGCCCGGAATGCCACCACGAACGCGATGGCCGCCAGGGCCAGGAACAGGATGCCGTTGGAGAACGCCAGGCGGTCCCCCCGGGTGTGCAGCTGGCGCGGCAGGAACCGGTCCTGGGCCAGCACCGAACCCAGGACGGGGAAGCCGTTGAACGCGGTGTTGGCGGCCAGTACCAGGATGAGCGCGGTCACCGCGGCGATGACGAACAGTCCCGGCCCGAAGCCACCGAACACCGCCTCGGCGAGCTGGGCGATCATCGTCTTCTGCTGGTAGCCGTCGGGGGCGCCCACAAGCTGGTCGGCCGGACGCTCGGCGACCTTCACCCCGGTTTCCACCGCCAGCAGGATCAGCCCCAGCAACAGTGTGATCGACAGCGCCCCGAGCATCAGCAGGGTGGTCGCGGCGTTGCGGGACTTGGGTTTACGGAAGGCGGGCACCCCGTTGCTGATGGCCTCCACCCCGGTCAGTGCCGCACATCCCGACGAGAATGACCGGGCGACCAGGAACACCAGCGCGAGCCCGACGACATCGCCGTGGTCGGTGAGCAACTCGAATCCGGCCGACTCCGCGCGCAACGGGCGGTCCAGGACGTGGATCTGGAACAGTCCCCAGCCCAGCATGACGAACATGCTCACGACGAAGGCGTAGGTGGGGATCGCGAAGGCCGTCCCCGACTCACGGATGCCGCGCAGGTTCATCGCCGTCAGGACCAGGATCGCCCCGACGGCGAAAATCACCTGGTGGCGGGCGACGAACGGCACGGCCGAGCCGATGTTGGCGACCGCGGCCGACATCGACACCGCGACCGTCAGCACGTAGTCGACCAGCAGCGCGCTGGCCACCGTCAGGCCCGCGGCAGGTCCGATGTTGGTGGTAACCACCTCGTAGTCGCCGCCGCCGGAGGGGTACGCGCGAACGTTCTGCCGGTAGGACGCCACCACCACCAGCATCACCAGCGCTACCGCGACCCCGACCCACGGCGCCAGCGCGTAGGCCGACAGTCCCGCCACCGACAGGACCAGCAGGACCTGCTCTGGGGCGTAGGCCACCGAGGACAGTGCGTCGGAGGCGAACACCGGCAGCGCGACGCGCTTGGGCAGCAAGGTGTTGCCCAGGCGGTCACTGCGGAACGGCCGGCCCAGGAGCAGCCGGCGGGCGGCCGTCGAGACCTTCGACACGACAGCCAAGGGTAGGCGGTGGCCCGCGCAGCGGTAGCGTTCCCCCCGGTGGCCCCCAACCGGTCCGGGCGGCCGTCGGCGGGAGAGGATCTGCAGTGCGGGTTGTGGTGATGGGATGCGGCCGGGTCGGCGCCTCGCTGGCCGACGCGCTGTCGCGGATCGGGCACCGGGTCGCCGTCATCGACCGCGACCCGGCCGCCTTCGGCCGGCTCTCGCCGGAGTTCGCCGGCGAGCGGGTTCGGGGCATGGGCTTCGACCGCGACGTCCTGCTCGAGGCGGGGATCGAGGGCGCCGACGCGTTCGCCGCGGTGTCCTCCGGGGACAACTCAAACATCATCTCCGCGCGGGTCGCGCGCGAGACGTTCGGCGTGCAGCGGGTGGTGGCCCGGATCTACGACGCCAAGCGGGCCGCGGTCTACGAGCGACTGGGCATCCCGACGGTGGCCACCGTGCCGTGGACCACCGACCGACTGCTGGGAACCCTGGTCCGGGACAGCGAACCCACCAAGTGGCGCGACCCCACCGGCACGGTGGCCGTCGCCGAGCTGGACCTGCACGAGGAATGGGTGGGCCGGCGGCTGACCGATCTGGAGGCCGCCACCGGCGCCCGAGTGGCGTTCCTGATCCGATTCGGCGCCGGAATGCTGCCCGAGCCCAGGTCGGTCATCCAGGCCGGCGACCAGGTCTACCTGGCCGCGGTGTCGGGTCGGGTGGCCGAGGCGCTGGCCATCGCCGCCCGCCCGCCGGTCGAGGAGGCCGGCCGGTGAAGGTCTTGATCGCCGGTGCCGGCGCGGTCGGCCGTTCGATCGCCCGCGAACTGGTCGCCAACTCCTACGAGGTCACCCTGATCGAACGCAACCCGGGGCATTTCGACCCCGAGGCGATTCCCGCCGCGGCCTGGCACCTGGGCGACGCCTGCGAGTTGAGCCTGCTGGAGTCGATCTCGCTGGAGCAATTCGATGTGGTGATCGCCGCGACCGGCGACGACAAGGCCAACGTGGTGCTCTCGCTGCTGGCCAAGACCGAGTTCGCGGTGCCCCGGGTGGTTGCGCGGGTCAACGACCCGCGCAACGAGTGGCTCTTCGACGACGCGTGGGGCGTCGACGTCGCGGTCTCCACTCCGCGCATGCTGGCCTCGCTGGTCGAGGAGGCCTTCGCCGTGGGCGACGTGGTGCGGCTGATGCAGTTCCGGCAGGGCGACGCCAACCTGGTCGAGGTCACCCTGCCCGAGGACACCCCGTGGGGCGGACGCCCGGTCCGCAAGCTGACCCTGCCGCGGGACGTCGCCCTGGTGACCATCCTGCGCGGTCAGCGGGTGATCCTGCCCGAGCCCGACCAGCCGCTGGAGGGCGGCGACGAACTGCTGTTCGTCACCGCACCGGAGGTCGAAACCGAACTGCGTCGGCTACTCGCCCACGGGGACCGCTAGCCGGTGGCGTGCGCGGCGTGCACCGCACGCTGGGCCGCTCGGATCGCCAGGTAGGTGACCAGCGCGCCCAGAGCTGCCAGTGGCCAGCCCATGGCGATCCGCGCGACCCCCAGCCAGCCGGTCTCGTCGGCGTCGTAGAGGTGATGCTG
>CAYXOM010000231.1:0-3596 GCA_964466565.1 uncultured Mycobacterium sp. | reverse complement strand
GCTGGCCGCGGTGGTGGCGCCGGGTTCGGGCATCGCCCACCGGGTGGTCGAGCAACTCGGCGAACGCGACATCCCGGCGGTGATGCTCGAACCCGGCTCGCGGCCGCAGCCCGGCGTCGTCGGGGTGCTGCGGGGCCCCCTGCACACCGGGATGGTCGTCGAGGGCGCGAACCTGGTGGTGATCACCGAGTCCGACCTGACCGGCAACCGGGTCACCGGGCCCGAAGGCCGGCGGCTGGCTGCGCGCCGCCGCAACACCGTCGACCCCCTGGCGCTGAGTTCCGGCGACCTGGTGGTGCACGACCAGCACGGTATCGGCCGGTTCGTGGAGATGGTCGAGCGCACCGTCGGCGGCGCTCGCCGCGAGTACCTGGTCCTCGAATACGCCTCGAGCAAGCGCGGCCAACAGGCCGACCGGTTGTTCGTTCCGATGGACTCCCTCGATCAACTCTCCCGTTATGTCGGTGGCGAGGCTCCGGCGCTGAGTCGACTCGGCGGCAGCGACTGGGCCAACACGAAGACAAAGGCGCGTAGGGCGGTTCGAGAGATCGCGGCCGAACTGGTCGCGCTGTACGCCAAGCGGCAGGCGGCCCCCGGGCACGCCTTCGCCCCGGACACCCCGTGGCAGGCCGAGATGGAGGACGCGTTCGGCTTCACCGAGACCGTCGACCAGTTGACCGCGATCGGAGAGGTCAAGGCCGACATGGAGAAGCCGGTGCCGATGGACCGGGTGATCTGCGGCGACGTCGGCTACGGAAAGACCGAGATCGCGGTGCGGGCGGCGTTCAAGGCCGTGCAGGACGGCAAGCAGGTGGCGGTGCTGGTGCCGACGACGTTGCTGGCCGACCAGCACCTGCAGACCTTCACCGAACGGATGGCGGGCTTTCCGGTGACGGTCCGGGGGCTGTCGCGGTTCACCGACCCCGCCGAGTCCCGGAAGACCCTCGAAGGCATGGCCGACGGCGGCGTCGACATCGTGATCGGAACCCACCGGCTGCTGCAGACCGGCGTGCGATGGAAGGACCTGGGCCTGGTGGTGGTCGACGAGGAGCAGCGCTTCGGTGTCGAGCACAAGGAGCACATCAAGGCCCTGCGCAGCCACGTCGACGTGCTCACCATGAGCGCTACCCCGATCCCGCGGACCCTGGAGATGAGCCTGGCCGGGATCCGGGAGATGTCGACCATCCTCACCCCGCCGGAGGAACGGTTCCCGGTCCTGACCTACGTCGGCCCGCACGACGACAGGCAGGTGGCGGCCGCACTTCGGCGCGAACTGCTGCGCGACGGACAGGTGTTCTACGTGCACAACCGGGTGTCGAGCATCGACGCCGCCGCCGCGCGGGTGCGGACCCTGGTGCCCGAGGCGCGGGTGGCCGTCGCGCACGGGCAGATGCCCGAGGACGTCCTGGAGCCGACCGTGGCCGGGTTCTGGAACCGCGAGTTCGACGTGCTGGTGTGCACCACCATCATCGAGACCGGCCTGGACATCTCCAACGCCAACACCCTCGTCGTCGAGCGGGCCGACACCTTCGGGCTCTCCCAACTGCACCAGTTGCGCGGGCGGGTGGGCCGCGGCCGCGAGCGCGGTTACGCCTACTTCCTCTATCCGCGCGAGACCACCCTGACCGAGACGGCCCACGACCGGCTGGCCACCATCGCCGCCAACAACGAACTGGGCGCCGGGATGGCGGTGGCACTCAAGGATCTCGAGATCCGCGGTGCTGGCAACGTGCTCGGCGTCGAGCAATCGGGACACGTCGCGGGGGTGGGTTTCGACCTTTACGTCCGGCTGGTCGGGGAGGCCGTGGAGGCCTACCGCGCCGCGGCTGACGGACGGACCGTCAGCGGTTCCGACGAGCCCAGGGACGTGCGCATCGACCTGCCGGTCCACGCGAACCTGCCATCCGGCTACATTGCCGGCGACCGGCTGCGGCTGGAGGCCTACCGGCGACTTGCCGCCGCCGCCGACGAGGACGCGGTGGCGGCCGTGGTCGACGAACTCGTCGACCGCTACGGCCCGCTGCCCGAGCCCGCCGAGCGCCTGGTCGCGGTGGCCCGGCTGCGGTTGCTGTGCCGCGCGTGCGGCGTGACCGAGGTGTCGGCGACCGGATCGGGTTCCCCCACCACGCTGAGGGTGGCGCCGCTGACACTGCCCGACTCGGCACAGATCCGGCTCGCCCGGCTCTACCCCGGCGCCGCCTACCGCGCGACCACCTCAACGGTTCAGGTGCCGATCCCGCGAGCCGGCGAGGGCGTGGGCGCGCCGCGAATCCGCGACCTCGACCTGCTGTCCTGGGTGACCGACGTGCTGGAAGCGCTGCGGTGACCGTCGTCCTGCTCGACCCCAACCGCCCGGCGTCGATACCGGTGGAGGCGGTGGCGTTGCTGGCCGGCGAGGTGCAGTACACCGAGGAGATACCGGTCGCCGTTTGGCAATGGTTGCCGGCGGCCCGTCCGGCAGCACACGGACCGGACGCCCCGGTGCTGCTGTCCACCGACCGGCACCATGCGGCGGCGCGCGCCCGACTGGCGGCCGGTGCGGCGCTGATCGCCGCTCCCGCGCCACGGCGGGGGGAGCGTCTGGCCGACGCGGTCGAGGTGATGGACCGGTTGCGCACCGCCGGGCCGTGGGAGAACGAGCAGACCCACGAGTCGCTGCAGCGCTATCTGTTGGAGGAGGCCTACGAGTTGTTCGACGCCGTGCGGGCCGGCGACCCCGGTGAGGTTCGCGACGAACTCGGCGACGTCCTGCTGCAGGTGCTCTTCCATGCGCGCATCGCCCAGGAGGCGCCGGAGGGCTTCGACATCGACGAGGTGGCCGACGCGCTGGTGCGCAAGCTGGGCCACCGGGTCCCGGCGGTGCTGGCCGGGCAGCCGATCTCGCTGGCCGAGCAGGTGGCCCAGTGGGAGCAGCGCAAGGCGCTGGAAGTGTCCGCCCGCCGATCCTGCGTCGACGGGGTGCCCACGGCCCAGCCCGCGCTGGCGCTGGCGCAGAAGGTGCTGGCCCGGGTGGGAGCCGCCGGCCTGCCCGACGACCTGGTCCCGCCCGCCCTGACCACGGTGCGACTGGGCGCCACCGGGGACGCCGAGAACGACCTGCGCGCCGCGGTGCTGGACTTCATGGACCGCGTCCGCGCTGCCGAACGGGCGGGCGGTGGGGGCGGGCTCACCGCCGATCAGTGGCGTTCGCTCTGGCGGCGGGCGGATTGACGGTCGGGGGCGTTTCGGTCCGGGCTGACGGCGGCCCCGTCATGCGACGATGGATCTCACCGAATGGGTATCAGGAGAGCGGTGAGAGCCCCGCGCTGGTTTCGTCCCGCCGCCGCGTTCGCGGCGGCGGTCCTGCTCGCAGCCGGTTGCGCCTGGCAGCCCGGGGTTCCGATCCCCGAGGGCGTCCCGCCCCCGCCTGGGTCGCCGGTGCCCCAGATCGATATCGGCGCCGGCGGGCGCCCCGCCGACCAGTTGCGGGACTGGGCCGCTGAGCGCGCCGCCGCGTTGGATATTCCGCAGGAGGCGCTGGAGGCCTACGCCTACGCCGCGCGGGTCGCCGAGGTGGTCAACCCCGACTGCCACCTGTCCTGGACCACCCTGGCCGG
>CAYXOM010000230.1:0-1839 GCA_964466565.1 uncultured Mycobacterium sp. | reverse complement strand
GCGATCGACATCATGGTCGCCGATATGGGCCTGGGCGACGCCATCCACGCCGACATCGAGCGCCAGGCGGCCCGGTTCGGGGTGGTGTACACGATGTGGCGGGTGGCCGCCCACTTCGACCACATTCACGTCACCGTTTCCTAGCTGCCGTAGAGATTCAGCGCCCGCGCCGCCAGCGTGGCCACCTCTCCGCTGAGGTCGGCGATGGGCGGGCCGCCGCGCTGGTGGATCACGTTGGCGAGCACGATCACATACGTCTGCGACCCGGGGTCGATCCACAGCGTCACCCCCGTGAACCCGGTGTGGCCGAAGCTGCCGACCGGCAGGACCAGCCCACGCGGCATGGACTGGTAGGTGTCGATGTCCCAGCCGAAGCCGCGAAGGTCCTGTCCGGCGATGGCCGGGTAACTCGGCGCCAGCAGCGGGTCCTCGCCGTTGGGGGTGTTCAGGGCGGCGTAGCGGGAGGCGCTTTCGGCTGCCGCGGCCTGCCCCGGATGGTGGCCGGGCTGCTGGGGAGTCGTCATCAGCTCCAGCGTCGAGCGCTGCAGCGGGAAGGTGCTGGGCCGCCCGGCGAGGCGATCGAGCAGCGCCCGCGCGTAGCGGCCGAGGTCATGCACCGTGGCGAACGCACCCGCGCTGCCGGTCACCCCGCCCATCCGCCGCGCGGTCGGGTCGTGCACGGTCCCGCGCAGCACCCGGCCGATGTTCGGATTGACTCCGGGGGAGTCCTCGTCGCGGGCGGTGGGAGCGACGCGGTCGAGGGCGACGGCGCCGTTGGACGCCGGTAGGTAGCCAGCGTCGGCCATCCGCATCGGCGCGAATATGTGGTCGCGGGCATAGGCGTCCAGGGTCTCGCCGGTGAGATTCTCGACCAGGACCCCCAGGACGATGAACCCGATGTCGGAGTAGTGGAAGACCTCGCCGGGGGGAAACTCCAGCGGCGCGCTCAGCGCCCGGCGCACCCCCTCGGCCCGGTCGGCCGACGGCAGTCCCCACAGCCCCTGGCGGCTCAGATCGCCCCCGATGCCCGAGAAGTGGGTGAGCAACATCCGCGGCGTCACCTGCGCCCGCCTCGGGTCCCCGGCGGCGTTGAACTCGGGCAGGTAGGTCTGCACGGGCTCGTCGAGACGGACGCGGCCCTGCTCGTACAACTGCAGAACGGCGGTGGCCGTCACGAGAATCTTCGTCAGCGACGCCAGGTCGAAGACGGTGTCCTGCGTCATCGCCTCGGCCGGTGCGGGCCTGCCGTCCAGGCCCGGCTCGCCGTCGAACTTGCGCACACCGAACGCCTGTCGGAACACCACCTTGCGCCCGTGGCCGACCTCGACCACCGCCCCCGGCAGTCTCGGCGCCCGCACGGCAGCGTTCATCAGGTCGACGACGCCGGAGAAGTCGCCCTCGGGCCGCACCCGGGGCACCGTCGGCGGGCGGGTGGCCGGCGGAGCCGCGGAGGTCGACGGGGTGGGCTCGACGGCGACAGGTGGCGGTTGCGGGGCCCGTGCGCAGGAGGAACCCGAGGCGGCGACGAGCACAACGGCGCCGAGGGCAGCCGCTGCGCGGAGACGCAGCGATGCGGGCATTCCCGGCCGGACGGGCACGTGCTGTAGCGTACGGATCTAACCATGACTGAGAATCTCTTCTCCCACCCGCCGGAGGCCGAGCTCGTCGAGACCAAGGGCGACCACACCGAACCGGTGAGCAACCCCGAGTTCTCCGACCGTGACTAGCCAGGACGGATATCTAGCTGTACTGACCTGACAGGTTAGGTACGCGGCTGGCGGGTGGTTGACCGCCGAGTGCGGTGTGGCCGCGGTGGAAATTATAGGTGTGCAGCCAGAT
>CAYXOM010000229.1:0-7928 GCA_964466565.1 uncultured Mycobacterium sp. | reverse complement strand
CGCTCCGGAGCGGCTGCCGACGCGGTTTCCGTGGCCGCGGGCAGAGGCAGCGGCCACACACGGGCCACACCGTCGGCTTCCGCTGTGACCAGCCGGGTCCCACCGGACGCCAAGGCAACAGCACTGATCGCCAGCGGTCGCACAAGGCGGCCCACCGCCTCACCACCCGTACTGTGATGGGAATCTTGTTGCGGCCCAATTGCCGGCGGTGGTCCTTGGTCCAGATGCGCTGCGCTCCCCAGATGATCATCGGGATGACCGGGACCCCGGCCTCGGTGGCCATCCGGGCGGTGCCGCTCTTGAACTCCTTGAGCTCGAAGCTGCGGCTGATGGTGGCCTCGGGGTACACCCCGACGATCTCGCCGGCGTGCAGCGCCCGCACCGCCTCGGCGTACGCCCCGGCCCCGGCCTGCCGGTTCACCGCGATCACCCCGGTGTGCCTGATCAGGAAATCGACGACCGCGACGTCGCGCATCTCGGCCTTGGCCAGGTAGCGGATGCGGCGGCGGCGGCGGCGGGTCGCCAGGCCCGCCGGCATGAAGTCCACGTAGCTGGTGTGGTTGATCGCCAGCACCGCGCCGCCCCGGCGAGGGATGTTGTCCAACCCCTGATAGCTGATCCGGGTGCCCACCGCGGCGACCGCCAGCTCCGAGGCGATCTCCAGCGTCCGGAAGACGGGTTCCATGTCCTCAGCCCGTCGATCCGCGCGGCACGCGGCGCGCCGCCCTCGCCGCCGTCTCGGCCGCCTCGAGCGCGGCGGCCCGGGCCGGGGTCGGGGCGCCGCCGCCGAGGCGCTCGGGGACCCAGAACTCCCCCGGCGGGTGCGGCCCGTAGTCGTCCTGGACCCGCTCCAGCAGGCGCTGCATCCGGGAGCGCAGCGTCGCCGTCAGTTCGGCGGGCGGCGCCGCCGGCGGGATCGGCTCGCCCACCGCCACCGAGATCGGCACCCTCGGCCGCCACATCCGGCGCGGGTGGTCCTTGGTCCAGATCCGCTGGGCGCCCCACACGATGTGCGGGATGATCGGAACCCCGGCGGCGATCGCCATCCGGGCCGCGCCGGACTTGAACTCCTTGAGTTCGAAACTGCGGCTGATCGTGGCCTCCGGGTACACCCCGACCAGTTCGCCCTGCCGCAGCCGCTCGACCGCCTCGTCGAAGGACGCCGCGCCGCTGCTGCGGTCGACGGGGATGTGGCGCAGTTTCCGCATGACCGGCCCGGTGACCCCGTGGTCGAAGACCTCCTGCTTGGCCATGAACCGGATCAGCCGGCGCGGCCGCAGGTTGTAGAACGGCAGGCCTGCGAAGGTGAAGTCCAGATAGCCTGTGTGGTTGATCGCCACCACCGCGCCGCCGGTCGCCGGCAGGTTCTCGGTCCCGGTGAGGGTGAAACGCAGGCCCTGAATCCGCCAGAGCAGCCGCACGCCGGCGATCACTGTCCCGTAGGCCGGCTCCACAGCGGTCAGCCTACCCGGGGGCCGCTAAGCTCAGAGCCGGCATGCGTTCAGATCTGGAAGGGGATCCATGCAGGTCACGAGTATCGGCCACGCCGGCTTTCGGATCGACACGGCGGCGGGCAGCGTCCTGTGCGACCCGTGGCTGCACCCCGCCTACTTCGCGTCGTGGTTCGTCTTCCCGGACAACAGCGATCTGGACTGGGCGGCGATCGGCGACTGCGACTACCTGTACGTGTCGCATCTGCACAAGGACCATTTCGATCCGCGGCTACTGGCCGAGCACGTCAACAAGGACGCCGTGGTCCTGCTTCCGGACTACCCCGTGCCCGACCTCAGGCGCGAGCTCGCCGACCTGGGCTTCACGAACTTCTTCGAGACCCGCGACAGCGTCAAACACCGCATCAGCGGACCCCGGGGCGACTTGGACGTGATGATCGTGGCACTGCGCGCACCCGCCGACGGACCGATCGGCGACTCGGGGATCGTCATCTCCGACGGCACCACGACGGCGTTCAACATGAACGACTCCCGGCCGCTGCGCCTGGACATGCTCGACGAGTTCGGCCACATCGACGTGCACATGCTCCAGTACTCGGGGGCCATCTGGTATCCGATGGTCTACGACATGCCCGAGCGAGCCAAGGAGGCGTTCGGCACCCAGAAGCGCCAGCGCGGAATGGACCGCTGCCGCCAGTACATCGCCGACGTCGGCGCGACCTGGGTGATCCCCTCCGCCGGACCGCCGTGCTTCCTGGACCCGGCCCTGCGTGAGCTCAACGACGACCACGGCGACCCCGCGAACATCTTCCCCGACCAGATCGTCTTCCTCGAGCAGATGCGCCGCCACGGCCACGACGGGGGGCTGCTGATGATCCCCGGATCGGTCGCCGCCTTCGCCGGCTCCGAGCTGACCTCGTTCACCCATCCGCTGCCCGAGGCCGAGGTGGAGCAGATCTTCACCACGGGCAAGGCCGAGTACATCGACGCCTACGCCCGGCGGATGGCGCCGGTGCTGGCCGCGGAGAAGGCCGGGTGGGCGCCTGCCGCCGGCGAACCGCTGCTGGAGCCGCTGCGGGCGAAGTTCGAACCGATCATGCTCGCCAGCGACCAGATCTGCGACGGCATCGGATACCCGGTGGAACTCACGATGGGCCCCGAGACGGTGGTGCTGGACTTCCCGAAGCGGACCGTGCGGGAGCCCGTCGCGCACGAGAGGTTCCGGTACGGGTTCGAGATCGCCCCGGAGCTCGTGCGGACCGTGCTGCGCGACGACGAACCGGACTGGGTCAACACCATCTTCCTGTCGACCCGGTTCCGGGCGTGGCGGGTCGGCGGGTACAACGAGTACCTCTACACCTTCTTCAAGTGCCTCACCGACGAGCGCATCGCCTACGCCGACGGGTGGTTCGCCGAGGCACACGACGACACCTCGACGGTCACCCTCGATGGCTGGGAGGTCCAGCGCCGCTGCCCGCACCTCAAGGCGGACCTGTCGAAGTTCGGCGTCGTCGAGGGCAGCACCCTGACCTGCAACCTGCACGGCTGGCAGTGGGACCTCAAGACCGGCCGGTGCCTGACCCACAAGGGCCACGAGCTCCGCTGCTCGCCGGCGTGACCCCGACGCCGCGGCAGTACTACGACGACGGGCTGGTCGTCCTGGACCGGCAGGCGCTGACCCTGCGGCGGTACCACTTCCCGTCGGGCACCGCCAAGGTCATCCCGCTGCATGCCATCAAGGGCTACCGGGCGGAGTCGCTGGGTGTGATCGTGCAACGGTTCCGGATCTGGGGCAGCTCTGACCTGCGGCGCTGGTTGCCGCTGGACGTCCGCCGGCCGCTGAAGTCCACTCTGGTCACCCTCGACGTGCCCGGCAGCTGGCCCGCCCCGGCGTTCACCCCCGCCGACCCGCGCGGGTTCCTCGCGATCCTCGACGCGCTGCTCGACGGTTAGGCCGTTCGGCTCAGGACCGGCCGACCAGCTGCCGCAACTCCGAGACCTCGGCCCCGGCGGTGTCGTAGACCCGCACGATCGCCTCGTCGCCCGGCACCAGGTAGGTGCGCTCCCCGTAGTCGGTGTAGCGCGTCGCGCCGATGCCGATGAGGGCGTGCTCGGGGTGGCCCGCGGCCACCATCAGCGCGCCGACATCCTCCAGCGGAGTCCGCGGCGACCCCTTCTGGTTGGCCAGACGCTCGCAGATCCAGTCGAGCAGGACGTCGCCGTAATAGGAATATCCCGGCAGCGGGCTGTCGACGCCGTATTCGTGGTGGGCGCCGTCGGCGGTGCGCAGCCGGCACAGCAGACGCAGCGTGGCGGTGGGCCCGTCGGGGGCCAGGTCGTCGACCTCGAAGAACCGGGATGCGACCCCTTTGGACGCCGGGCCCCAGTTCTTCTTGACACTGATCTTGGGCGCGCCGGGCCGGCGGATCGAGCAGTCGTTGAACGCTCCCAGCGCGAACGGTCGCAGGGCGGCGACGGTGTCTCCGTCCCAGACCACCTCGCAGGCCAGGCCCACCTCCGGCTCGATCTGCAGATTGAGCGGCCCGCCGTCCTCGGACGCCGCGGGAGCCCGCAGGACGTCATGGGACAGCGGGAACTCGCCCAGGAAGCCCTGGTCGCCCGGGACGTACCACGGGAAGATTCCCTTGGGCGCTTCACCGGCAGTGGCGACGGTGACGAAATCGGCGGCCTCACCGGCCTGTTCGAGGTGCCCGGCGAAGTTGCCGGCCACGCCCAGACCGAACCAGCCGCGGATCTGGTCGAGATCGATCTCGATCACGGGGCTAACACCTCCGTTCCGACGAACGGCACCAGTGCGGCCGGTATCCGGACGCTGCCGTCGGGTTGCTGATGATTCTCCAGGATCGCGACCAGCCAGCGCGTGGTCGCCAGCGTGCCGTTGAGCGTCGCGGCGATCTGCGGCTTGCCGTGCTCGTCGCGGAACCGGGTGGCCAGGCGGCGGGCTTGGAAGGTGGTGCAGTTCGACGTCGAGGTCAGCTCCCGGTAGGCCTGCTGGCTGGGAATCCAGGCCTCGCAGTCGAACTTTCGGGCCGCGGAGGCGCCGAGGTCGCCGGCGGCGACGTCGATCACCCGGTAGGGCACGTCGATGAGTTCGAGCATCTCGCGCTGCCAGCCCAGCAGTCTGCGGTGCTCGGCCTCGGCCTCGTCGGGCCGGCAGTAGACGAACGCCTCCACCTTGTCGAACTGGTGCACCCGGATGATCCCCCGGGTGTCCTTGCCGTAGCTGCCCGCCTCGCGGCGGAAGCACGACGACCAGCCCGCGTAGCGCAGCGGGCCGCCGCCGAGATCGAGGATCTCGTCGGCATGGTAGCCGGCGAGCGGCACCTCCGAGGTGCCCACCAGGTAGAGATCGTCGGCTTCGATGCGGTACACCTCCTCGGCGTGGGAGCCCAGGAACCCGGTGCCGGCCATCACCTCCGGGCGAACCAGCACCGGTGGGATTACCGGGGTGAAGCCGTTCGCGGCGGCCAGCCGCACCGCCAGTTGCAGCAGGCCCAGTTGCAGCAGCGCGCCGTATCCGGTCAGGAAGTAGAACCGCGATCCAGACACCTTGCTGCCGCGTTCGGTGTCGATCAGGCCGAGTGACTCGCCGAGTTCGAGATGGTCCCGGGGGTCGGCAAGCGCGGCCGGCCGCCCGACGGTGTCCAGGACGGCGTAGTCGTCCTCCCCGCCGGCCGGGACGCCGTCGATCACCAGGTTGGGGATGGCCAGGAGGGCGGTGGTGAAGGCAGCGTCGGCGGCGGCCTGCTCTGCCTCGGCGCGCTTGACGTCGGCGGCCAGCTCCCTGGCCCGCTCCAGCAGCGCCTCGCGTTCAGCCGACGCCGCCGATCCGACCCGCTTGCTGGCGGCCTTCTGTTCGGCGCGCAGCGCGTCCGCCGCCGAGATCGACGCCCGGCGCGCGGCGTCGGCCTCGAGCAGTACGTCGACCAGAGCGGGATCCTCGCCGCGGCTGCGCTGGGAGCTCCGCACCGAGTCGGGGTCGTGGCGCAGGACTCTGAGGTCGATCACGGTTGGAACCCTAACGACACCCCGGTACCAATCGCGGCACCGCACGTGCCGGCCTGTCCGGCGGGCCTGCCACAATAGACGGCGATGGTGGAGATCATGGACCGGTCCGGGCCGGACCCGGCGACCGGGGAGTACGAGCAGGACCCGGAGGGCGTCCGCGGTGCGCTGCACGCCACACCGACCCGTCGGGTGTTGCTGCTGACCGCGCTCGGCGGTTTGCTGATCGCCGGAACAGTGACCGCACTGCCGGTCGGCGAGCAGTTTCTGCAGCGCCCGGGCGCCCCCCCCCCGCCGATCGTCGCCGCCGAGGGGGCCTTCGGCGGCGCCGCCGCCGGGGACTGTCTCACCTGGCCGGACAACGCGCCGGACGCGGCCACGATCGTCGACTGCGCCTCCGGCCACCGCTTCGAGGTCGCCGACGCGGTGGACCTGAGCACCTTCCCGGGCGCGGAGTACGGCCCCGACGCCCCGCCGCCGTCGCCGGCCAGGATCCAGCAGATCAGCCTGGAGCAGTGTGAGCCCGCCGTCGAGCGCTACCTGGGCCCCAAGTACGACCCGAACAGCCGGTTCAGCATCAGTCTGCTGTGGGCCGGGGACAGCGCCTGGAAACAGTCCGGTGAGCGCCGGATGCTGTGCGGGCTGCAGCTGCCCGGTCCGGGCAGCCAGCAGCTGGTGTTCCAGGGCCGGATCGCCGACCTCGACCAGTCCAAGGTCTGGCCCCCCGGCACCTGCCTGGGCATCGACGGCGCCACCAACCAGCCGACCGACGTTCCGGTGGACTGTTCGGCCCCGCACGCGATGGAGGTCACCGGGTCGGTGAGCCTGGCCGAGCGGTTCCCCGACGTGCTGCCGGCCGAGCCCGACCAGGACGCGTTCATCAAGGAGGTGTGCACCGCGCAGACCGACGCCCACCTGGCCCCGGTGCAGCTGCGCGACACCACCCTGACCCTGATCTACAGCACCATCTCCCCGCCGAGCTGGATCGCCGGAAGCCGTCAGGTCTCCTGCAGTATCGGGGCGACGCTGGGCAACGGCGGCTGGGCCACGCTGATCAACAGCGCCAAGGGGCCGCTGCTGATCAACGGCCAGCCGCCGATACCCCCGCCGGCCATCCCCGAGGAGCGGCTGAACCTGCCGCTGCCGCCCCTCGGCCCGGGCTGATGCCGGTCCGGATGGGCGCGCAGCGGTTCGAAGAACTGGTGTCCGACGCCCTGGACCTGATTCCGCCGGAGCTTGC
Source organism: uncultured Mycobacterium sp. (assembly GCA_964466565.1). Classification (GTDB taxonomy): domain Bacteria; phylum Actinomycetota; class Actinomycetes; order Mycobacteriales; family Mycobacteriaceae; genus Mycobacterium. Next base: position 1,211 of record CAYXOM010000229.1, on the reverse strand, counting down.
CGCCGTGATGGACAACGTGGTGGTGCTGGTGGCTGACCGCGATCCCGACGAACCCGATCTGCTCGGCCTCTACCAGGGGATCGCGCTCACCGAACGCGACACGACCTACACCGGTGCGCTGCCCGACACCATCACGATCTACCGCGAGAGCCTGCTGGAGCTGTGCGATGACGAAGACGAGGTGATCGACGAGGTTGCGATCACCGTCATCCACGAACTAGCGCACCATTTCGGCATCGACGACGACCGGCTGCACGAACTCGGCTGGGCCTGAACGCCGTTCGGGCTATCACCGGAGCGGATCGCCAGCCCACCGGAAGCTGTTGACATACTTACCGAGGTCCATCGCAATCTCGAGATTCGCCCCCGAGGGCAGTCCCGGACCGACGTCGGGCCCGAACTGCCGGTAGGGCCCGGTGGCGAAGGCGATCAGGGCGACGTCGTCACGCACGGCGGCCATCACCAGGATCCGGTCCCGCCGGAAAGTCGCGGTGGTGCTCTGCGGCCAGTCGTCGGCGACCGCGCCGTAGCCCGGCTGGTATCCGACCATGGCGTTGGGCAGCTCGTAGGCGAACCGGGCGTCGGGGTGGGTCCGGCGGAGGGTGGCGGTGACGACCTCGCGGGCGCTGCGGCCGTTGGCCGGCTCGGAGACCAGCTGCATGACCCCGCCGTCTCCGGCGGTGTAGGTCGCGGTGACCCCGGTGGATCCGGTGACCACCCGGTAGGCCGACCCCGCCGCGGGATAGGCCACCGAGAACTCCGGGGTGGCGAACCTCGGCAGCGCCGTGACCGGCGTTCCCGTCGGCGGGCGGCCGCAGTCGGGCGGGCACATGAAGTAGGCGACCTTCGGGGTCAGCCAGAGCGTCAGCCCGCCGAGGAGCACCACCACCCCCAACACCACCGCCCCCCACCGGGACAGCAGCCAGTCCAACCTGGGGTGTCCGATCGGCGGCGCGAGGTATTCGGCCGCCGGAACCGCGAACCCGGGGAAGACCCGCACCTGCGGGCCCGGCGCGACCCCGTCCCGGGCCTGAGGTCGCGTCCCGCGCCGCCGCCGAAGCGAGGTCCGGCTCGCGGCGCGGGCCGCCACCCCGCACGCGGGGCAGAACGGGGTGTCGGGCACCACGTGCTCGCAGTACTCGCACAGGATCGGCTGGTCGGCCCGAACCGGATCGTGGCCCTCGTGCAGCAGGGCCAGGTGCGTCGCCACC
>CAYXOM010000228.1:0-2542 GCA_964466565.1 uncultured Mycobacterium sp. | reverse complement strand
CCGGTCGATCAGGCCGCGTGACTAAAACTGTCACCTATTCGTGCAGCAGACCCTGGCCCGGTACACCTAGGTCGTTGAGTGCAAACTTGACCAACTCCGCCAATTCCAACAGGCAAAACGAGTGCGGATAGTTGTTCGGCCGGGGCAGACAGACGTTGAAGCGCGGCTTTGTCGCGACATTCGAACCGGATCCCACGTCGACGAGGCTAGCCCGGCGACTCGGCGGCCGCCAGCGACCATGCCATCCGCAATTCCAGGGACGTCCGCAGGGGAATCGCGACGAGTGCTGCGAGCTCGGCCTCCGTCAGCCATTCGACTTTGTCCGAGTCGCGGTCACCGGGAGCGTCGACCGTCTGGGTCTCAAGGTCGATATGGAAGCGCCAGAAGCGTCCGCCCTCAGCGGAATTGGCCACCCGCCTCATCACCGATCCCGATGAAAACTCGGCGGGAAACCACAGTTGGCGGCCGAGTAGACCCGGCTGCGTTCGCTTTTCGACGGCGAAGAGCCGCTCCGAACCGGCCCCGGTGTGGGTCAGCGCTATCCGCATCGGCTCGGCGGGGACCAACAGCGGCTGAACCCAGGAACTCACTTCGCGCGTCTGGGTGTCCGTCCGTCGAAATGTCAGCCGGACACCGCGGCTGTCGACGACATCGGGACCCAGATCGGGCTTGACCGGCAGAATTCTGCGGTCCGGGACTGGCTCATCACCGGAGTCGCCGGCGATCGGCGGGAAGACCGGCCGTGCCAGATAGTTCAGCGCCACCCGCAGATCGTTTGTGATGAGGTAGTCCGCCGACAGCAACGACCGCAACGCGCCCAGATTCACCCAGTGGTATCCGGGCGGAGCCGGTTCCGGACCGGGCAGCTTCACGATCAGAAATCTCTTGGTCTTGTAGACGTAGTAGTCGCCCCAGTCGAAGTGTTCGCCCTCGTACAAAACCGTGCCGAACGCACGGGGATCAGAAGCCACATCGATGAACGGAGTGGCCTTGCCGCCGTGCCTGCGCAGGTAGTTGCTGGCCGTCGACTGGATAGTGGAGGAGAAGTTGGTCAGCCCGATCAAGCCCGGTTCGGTCCGCAGGCTTAATAGCACCGACTCCACACCGTCGATGTCGGCGACGAGCAGCATGACGAGGGCGGGCTCCCGCTGCTCCATCATCAGAATGGCCAACCCCGACTCGCGTAGGCTGATCGAGAAATAGTCGGCACGGGTGTTCCTCAACACCCCGTCGTCGAAGACCCAGTCGGGCCGCCCATCCGGGACGGGTGTCAAGGCGGTCAGGCGCGAGTGCTCCCGGCACAGTTCCCGGAGTTTCGGCACAGCCTGTTCAGGCGGAACCAAAAGACGTCAACCTGCATCGTTTGAGGCCACGGCGCGATGGTAGTGCATGCCTTAACCGTCCGGTCCGACGCCGCTGTTCGCGAGGTTATCGGATCGGGGCCGTGACAAACGGTCCGGCATCCGCGGACGGCCTCACAGTTGATCATGTACGGGGTGCCACTGTGCTTTGAGGCGGTCACGATCGCGGAGAATCTGCGCCGCGCGGCGAGCATCAACACTCAATTGTCACTTCCATCGGGGGTCACGACATCCCGTGTTGACGCGTGCTGACTCAATTATGGTTGCTGGATCCGGTGCCTGCCTGGGGGCAAGCGGGAAGCCCGTTGGCGCGCTGCGCTCAATCGCCAAAGCATCACTTGGCCGATCCGGCATTGGCGGCGCGCCTACTCGGCCTGTCAGTGGATGCCCTTCTCAACAGTGTAGGCACGCCGATCGGACCTCAGGCAGGTGGCATGCTGGGGCATCTCTGTGAATCGTTGGCCGCACTCTGTGTGCGGGTTAGCGCTCAGGCTGCTCAGGCCGCTGTGGGTCACTTCCGGACACGCAACGGCGACCATGAAGTAGTTCTGGTGGTAGCGCGCGACGACGGCAAGGTACTCACGATCGAGGTGAAACTGGCCTCAACGGTCGATGCCCCGATGGCATCGGAGGGCCCACTGGCCCTGCTCGGTCCTTAATTGCGACGAAGTTTGACCAGGGCGATCCTGGTCCGCTTGAGTAGACTCAGATGACGATTTTGACGACAACCCTGACGGCAGTTCCGCGTAAGGTGGCGACGGGACCTCTTCTCTCAGGTCGACGGTCCTAGGGCTGTGGGAAGACGGAAACGGCCCCTGCAACGGTCGAAGACTTCAATTCGTTTCGACACGAACCCGAACGCGCGCGCACTTCTCAGCCTCAACCCGGACGAACTGTTCGAATGGCAGCGCGCGCCCGCGGTATGGGACCAGGTGCGGCGGCATGTCGATGAATTGCGTCGCCGGGGCTTATGCATACTGCCGGTTCAGCGACTCTGAAAGATGAGCGTGAATTGCACTCCGGCGCAGGGCGGATTGGCACGCCCCGGATGCAGCCGATGAGGGCCGACTGGCGGTGGTGCCGGGTCACGTCCCGTGGAGTGGTGTAAGAGCGATCGGACTTTCGCGCGAGGCTCTGCGGTCGTTACTATGCCGTGAGAGCGGCTGTGGGGGCAACAGTTT
>CAYXOM010000227.1:0-6924 GCA_964466565.1 uncultured Mycobacterium sp. | reverse complement strand
TGGACGAGGGCGACGACCCGAAGGTCATCCGCAGGCTGGTCGGCATGCTGGCCCGCCGGGGCTACAGCCAGAGCATGGCGGTGGCGGTGGCCGGTGCCGCGCTGGCGGCCGAACGGGAACGCCGGCGGGTCTAGCGCGGATTCGGCGCGACGGTCTTCAGTCGCCGGGCTCGAGCCGGGCGCCGGGTGCCCCGGTTCGCTCGATCGCTTCGCCCTCCAGGGGTGACGAGCCGCGCTGGGACCGGCGCAGCCGGCGCTCGAGCCGGACCGCGACTGCCGACAGCCCGAAGTTCACCGCGATCATCAGCGCAGCGATCACGATCAGCGCCGGGATGTAGTTGCCGTAGGACGAGCCGATCACGGTGCCCTGGCGGACCATTTCCACAAAGGTGATCTGGTAGCCGATCGCCGTATCCTTCAGCACCACCACGAGTTGGGAGATCAGCACCGGGAGCATGGAGGTGATCGCCTGCGGCAGCAGCACCGCGCGCATGGCCTGGCTCCACCGCAGGCCCAGAGCCTGGGCCGCCTCGGCCTGACCGCGGGGCAGAGCGTTGACACCGGCTCGCACAATCTCGGCGATCACCGCGCCGTTGTAGAGGGTCAGGCCGGTCACCACACCAGCCAGGGCCAGGTGCTTCGAGGGGAACACGTCGTAGGTCGCGTACAGGAAGTAGGCGAAGATCATCATGATCAGCACCGGCACCGCCCGGAAAAACTCCACCACCACAGCACACGGCCACCGGAGAGCCGCGGTGGGCGACAGCCGGCCGATCCCCAACGCCAGTCCCAGCGCCACGGCCAGCACGATCGACAGCGCCGCGGCGCTCAGCGTTCCCACCACCCCCGGCAGGACGTAGGTCCGCCACAGGTCCCCGGTCAGGAAGGGCCGCCATTTCTGGGCGGTCAGTTGCCCGCGGTCGTCGAGCCGGGAGATGACCGCCCACACCGACAGCGCGGCCAGCCCGATCGCCGCCGCCGAAATCACCTGGTTCCGGGTCCGCGCCCGGGGGCCGGGAGCGTCGAAGAGGACCGAAGCGGCCACTATCGCGCCACCGCCATACGACGGCCCAGCCAGCCGAACGCCAGCCCGAGCGGCAGGGTCAGCAGGACGAAGCCCGCCGCGAAGATGGCACCGACGGTGATCAGTGCAGCGGTGTTCTCGATCATCTCCTTCATCAGCAATGCCGCCTCGGCCACCCCGATGGCCGAGGCGATGGTGGTGTTCTTGGTCAGGGCGATCAGCACCGATCCAAGCGGGATGATCACCGACCGGAAGGCCTGGGGCAGCAGGATCAGGCGGAGGTTCTGCCCGAACGTCAGGCCCAGCGACCGAGCCGCCTCGGCCTGCCCCAGCGGCACGGTGTTCACCCCCGCTCGCAGCGTCTCGCAGACGAACGCCGAGGTGTAGAGAGCCAGGCCGAGCACCGCGAGCCGGAAGTTGCTGTCCGAGATCGAGGTGGGCGAGTCGGGGTTGACCAGGGTGACCCCCAAGGTCTGCGCCAGCCCGAACGAGCAGAACAGGATGATCAGTGTGAGGGGGGTGTTGCGCACCAGATTGACGTAGGCGGCGCCCAGCCAGTTGAGCACCGGCACCGGCGCCAGGCGCATCGCCGCCAGCAGTGTGCCGAAGACCAGGGCGCCGGCGCCGGCGAGCACGGTGAGTTCCACCGTGGTCGCGAACGCCGCGACGATCTGGCCGCGATACTGGCCGAAGACCTCCATCGACCGGCGCGGCTCAGCACGCGTCGAGAGCGGGCGGCTTGGGGGTGGCGACGCCCGCCGGGCCGAGATTACGTGCGAAGGCCTCCTGCCAGGCGCCGTCGGCCTCCATCTTCTTGAGCGCGTCGCTGATCCGGGTGCACAACGCCGTGTCGTCCTTCTTGAGGCCGATGCCCAATCTCTCCTCGGAGAACGGCGTGCCGACGATCTTGAACGCCCCGGGTGACTGGGCGGCATAGCCGGCCAGAATCACCTCGTCTGTGGTGACCGCGTCGATGGCACCGTTCTTGAGTGCCTCGATGCAGGCCGAGTAGGTGTCGTACTGCTGCAACTGGACGCCCGGGAACTCATCCTTGACCCGCTGCGCGGGAGTCGAACCGGTGACCGAGCAAAGCTTCTTGTTGTTCTCCAGCGACTCGGGCCCGGTGATGTCGTTCTCGTCGGACCGGACCAGCAGACTCTGACCCGTCAGCAGATAGGGCCCGGCAAAGGTCACCTTCTCCTTGCGCGAGTCGGTGATCGAGTACGTGGCGACGATGAAGGAGACCTGGTCGTTGGCGATGAGCGTCTCCCGTTGCGCCGATGGCGCCTCCTTCCACTCGATCTGCTCGTCCCCGTAGCCGAGTTCACCGGCGATGAAACGAGCGACGTCGACGTCGAAGCCGCTCATCGAGCCGTTCGGGTTCTTCAGGCCCATGCCGGGCTGGTCGAACTTGGTTCCGATGACGATCCGATCGCCGTCCGCACCACCACCGCCACCGCCGCAGGCGGTCGCCGCCAACGGCAGAACGACGGCCAGTGCCGCGGCGGCGAGCGGGCGGACAGCAGCGGGGAACGGAGCAGTGGGCATGGGGATTTCCCTTCCTAGTGGTTGAGGATCTTGCCGAGGAAGTCCTTGGCGCGTTCGGAGCGGGGCCGTTCGAAGAACTCCGCGGGGGTGGAGTCCTCGACGATCGCGCCGTCGGCCATGAAGACCACCCGGTCGGCGGCACGGCGGGCGAACCCCATCTCGTGGGTGATCACCAGCATCGTCATGCCGTCGGTGGCCAGGGCGCTCATCACCGCCAGCACCTCGTTGATCATCTCCGGGTCCAGCGCGCTGGTCGGCTCGTCGAACAACATCACCTTGGGGTTCATCGCCAGCGACCGGGCGATGGCGACCCGCTGCTGCTGCCCTCCGGAGAGCTGCGCGGGGTACTTGCCTGCCTGGTCGGCCACCCCGACGCGTTCCAGCAGCGCCAAGGCGTCGGTGCGGGCCTGTTCGCGGCCGACCCTGCGCACCTTGACCGGCGCCAGGGTGACGTTCTCCAGGATCGTCTTGTGGGCGAACAGGTTGAACGACTGGAACACCATCCCGACCTCGGATCGAAGCCGAGCCAGCCCGCGCGCCTCAGCGGGCAGTTCCTCGCCGTCGACCGCGATCGTGCCCGAGTCCACCGTCTCCAGGCGGTTGATGGCGCGGCACAGCGTGGACTTGCCCGAACCGGAGGGACCGAGCACGATGACCACCTGGCCGCGGTCGACCTCGAGGTTGATGTCCCGGAGTACGTGCAGCTCACCGAAGTGTTTGTTGACCCCCCTCAGAGAGATCATCGGCACCCCGTTGCCCGCCATGCGACCCGACCCTACCCAGCCGGCCGGGTCCATGCCGGTCGAAGCCGTTCAACCGCTGATTCACCCGCTGGGAGAGGGCCTCCGTACCATGAGGAGTATGACCTCGGCGCTGACCTCCGGCCGGGCCGCCGCCGGTGGCCCGGCGGCTCCGGTGGGGGGCCGGACCTACCAGATCCGCACCTACGGCTGCCAGATGAACGTCCACGACTCCGAGAGGCTGGCCGGGCTGCTCGAGCGGGCGGGGTACCGGCGTTGCGCCGAGGGCGACCCGGCCGACGTCGTGGTATTCAACACCTGCGCGGTGCGGGAGAACGCCGACAACAAGCTCTACGGCAATCTCAGCCACCTGGCCGGGCGCAAGCAGGCCGATCCGCAGATGCAGATCGCAGTCGGTGGCTGCCTGGCCCAGAAGGACCGCGACGCGGTGTTGCGCCGCGCGCCCTGGGTCGATGTCGTGTTCGGCACCCATAACCTGGGATCACTGCCCGCTCTGCTCGACCGGGCCCGCCACAACCGCGAGGCACAGGTGGAGATCGCCGAGGCGCTGCAGCAGTTCCCCTCGGACCTGCCGGCGGCCCGGGATTCGGCCCACGCCGCCTGGGTCTCGATCTCGATGGGCTGCAACAACACCTGCACGTTCTGCATCGTGCCGTCGTTGCGCGGCCGTGAACTCGACCGCCGGCCCGCTGAGGTTCTGGCCGAGGTCGCCTCCCTGGTGGACCAGGGAGTGCTGGAGATCACGTTGCTGGGACAGAACGTCAACGCCTACGGGGTGTCGTTCGGCGACCGCGGTGCGTTCGCCTCGCTGCTGCGCGCCTGCGGGCGGATCGACGGTCTCGAACGCGTCCGGTTCACCTCTCCGCACCCGGCGGAGTTCACCGACGACGTGATCGCGGCGATGGCCCAGACGCCGAACGTGTGCCCGGGGCTGCACATGCCGCTGCAGTCCGGATCCGACCGCGTCCTCAAGGCGATGAGTCGCTCCTACCGATCCGAGAGATATCTGGCTATTGTCGACAGGGTGCGTGCGCTGATTCCGCACGCCGCCGTCACCACCGACATCATCGTGGGCTTCCCGGGGGAGACCGAGGACGACTTCGCCGCCACCCTCGAGGTCGTCCGGCGTGCCCGTTTCGCCGCCGCGTTCACCTTCCAGTACTCGCCGCGGCCGGGCACCCCGGCGGCCGAGATGCCCGACCAGGTGCCCAGAGATGTTGTCCGCGAGCGCTACCTGCGTCTCACCGACCTGCAGGAACGAATTTCGCTGGAAGAGAACCAGGCGCTGGTGGGAACGACAGTGGAAGTGCTGGTAGCCACCGGCGCAGGCCGCAAGGACGCCCTGACCGCGCGGATGTCCGGTCGTGCGCGCGACGGCCGTCTGGTGCACTTCGCCCCCGGCGGGCGGACCATCAGGCCGGGCGACGTCGTCACCACCGAGGTGACCGGGGCCGCACCGCATCACCTGATCGCCGACGGACCGCTGCTGTCGCATCGGCGGACCCGGGCCGGTGACGCGCGCGACGACCGCGCGCGGCCGCCCGCGGTCGGCCTCGGCCTGCCCGCGGTCGGGCCGGCCGCACGACCGACGACGGGACGACGATGACCCAGCCCGGGCCTGCGCCCGATTTCGAGGCCTATCGGGCCGAACTGCAGGCGGCCGAACGCCGGGTCGCCGGAGAGATCGACCCGGGACTGCGCGCGGTGGTGGTCGCGGTGCTGGTCGTCGTCCTGGTGCTGTCCTTCCTGCTGCCTCATACCGGTGCGGTCCGCGGCGTAGACGTGCTGCTGAGCAACGACACCGCCTACTCGGCCGCGATCGCGCTGCCGTCACGCATCTTCTGCTGGCTGAGCCTGGTGTTCGGGGTCGGCATGTCGATGCTGGCCCTGATCACCCGGCGCTGGACGCTGGCGTGGCTGGCGCTGGCCGGTTCGGCGCTGGGCACCGCCACCGGGATTTTCGCCGTCTGGTCGCGGCAGACCGCCGCCGAGGGCCAGCCGGGGCCGGGGATCGGCCTGATCCTCGCGTGGGCCACGATGTTTCTGCTGACATTCCATTGGGCGCGGGTGGTGTGGACCAGGACGGCGGTACAGATGGCTGCCGAGGCGCAGCGCCGTGCCGAGTCCGCGCGGCAGCAGCCGCGCTCGTTGCTCGACGGGCTGGACCCGCCTCCCGGCGGCGCCCCACCGCCGACTTAACCGTCTCGGCTGAGTGCCTGCGCGGCCGCCTGAGCCCACTGGTGCCACTGTTCGGCGCTGGCCCGGGCCTCCTCGGCCTGCCTGGTGCGACCGGCTGCCGCCGCCTTCTGGGCCTGGCGCTCGAACTGCTCGGCCCGAACGCGGAACTGCGCGGCCCGGGCCTGGGCCTCCGGGTCGATCCGGCCGGCGTCCGCGGCGTCGCGCACCTTTTTCTCGACCGACTTCAGCCGGCGTTCCAGATCGGCCATCCGCTCGCGCGGCACCTTGCCGATCGCATCCCACTTGTCGGTGATCGCGCGCAGTGTCGAGCGGGCGGCGTCGAGGTTTGACACGTCGATCCGCTCGGCCTCGGCCAGCAGCTTCTCCTTGGCCTCGGCGTTGGCGGCGTACTCGGCGTCGCGCTCGGCGCTGACCGCGTTGCGGGCGGCGAAGAACGTGTCCTGCGCGGCTTTGAAGCGTCGCCACAGCGCGTCGTCGACCTCTTTGGCGGCCCGCCCGGCCGTCTTCCATTCGGTCAGCAGCCCCCGAAACGCCGCCGCGGTGCCGGCCCAGTCGGTCGAGTCCGCCATCTCCTCGGCGCGGCGGCAGAGCCGCTCCTTGGCCTCCCTGGCGCCGGCGCGCTCGCGGTCGAGTTCGGCGAAGTGGGCCCCCCGTCGGCGGTTGAACGAGTCGCGCGCCGCCGCGTAGCGCTTCCACAACGCGTCGTCGGTCTTGCGGTCCAGCCCGGTGATGGTTCGCCACTCGTCGAGGATCGCGCGCATCCGGTCGCCGGCGGCCTTCCACTGGGTGGCGTTGGCGGCCAGATCCTCGGCCTCGGCGGCCAGCGCCTCCCTGCGCGCGACCCGCGCCGCACGGTCGGCGTCGCGGCGCTCGCGGTCGGCGAGAACGCTGCGCTCGGCCGCTTCGCCGATCGCCGCGAGGCGGGCGGCCAGTTCGTCGAGATCGCCCAGGGCGGGGGCGTCGGGCAAGGTGGCGGCGAGCGCCTCCGCGGCGGCCCGGATCTTGCGCGCGTCCCCGGTGCCGGAGGCCAGCCGGGTCTCCATCAGCGTCACCTCGGTGGCCAGGTCGTCGAACCGGCGACCGAAGTGCTCGAAGGCCGCGTCGGGCTCACCGGCCTGCCAGGAACCGATCACCCGCTCGCCGGTGGCGGTGCGCAGATACACGGTGCCGTCCGAGTCGACGCGGCCGAACTGACGCGGATCGCTCAGCGGCGGAACGACCGCCGGCGAGGTCCGCGGTCGTGGCGAGGGTCGTGGCGAGGGTCGCGGCGGGCCGGGCCGGGGACTGGGCCTGGGGACCTCGGGGGCGTCGTCGGTCGTCATCGTCGACTGTCTCCTACCTCTGCGCGCTGCGGCCGCGCCTCTGCCGCGCGAAGCGGCTCCGGGTACTGCGG
>CAYXOM010000226.1:0-5291 GCA_964466565.1 uncultured Mycobacterium sp. | reverse complement strand
ATCCAGCGGGTCGCGGCCCGCACCGATCTGCAGATCGTGGTGGCCACCGGCGTCTACACCTACCACGACGTCCCGATGTACTTCCACTTCAGCGGCCCGGGCACGGCGCTGGACGGTCCGGAGCCGATGGTGGAGATGTTCGTGCGAGACATCACCGAGGGCATCGCCGGCACCGGCGTGAAGGCCGCGATCCTCAAGTGCGCCACCGACGAACCCGGCCTGACACCCGGCGTCGAGCGGGTGCTGCGCGCGGTGGCCGCCGCCCACCGCGCCACCGGGGTGCCGGTCACCACCCACACCCACGCCCGCAGCCGCCGCGGCCTGGAACAGCAGCGGGTCTTCGCCGAGGAGGGCGTCGACCTGTCCCGGGTCATCATCGGCCACAGCGGGGACACCACCGACCTGGACTATCTCGAGCAGCTCGTCGCCGCCGGCTCGTATCTCGGCATGGACCGGTTCGGCGTCGACACCATCCTGTCCTTCGACGACCGGGTCGACACCGTCGCCCGGATGTGCGAGCGCGGCCACGCCGACAGGATGGTGCTGGCGCACGACGCGTCCTGCTACATCGACTGGCTTCCGGAAGCCGCGCTGCCGGTCGTGCTGCCCAACTGGCATTATCTGCACATCCACACTGACGTCCTGCCCGCCCTGCGGGACCGCGGAGTGACCGAGGAGCAGATCACCACGATGCTGGTGGACAACCCCCGCGCCATCTTCTCGGCCCGGGGCGCCTACTAGATGTCCGCGTCCGGGCGCGAGGACATCCCGCCGATCGGGACCCAGATACGCCGCCTCGCGGCGGCGGATCCCGGCGCGGCCGCGGTCACCTGCGCGGGCCGCACCCTGACCCGCGGTGAACTCGACGCCCTGACCAACCGGATCGCCCGCGGCTACGCCGAACACGGCGTGCGCCGCGGCGACTACGTCACCATCGCGCTGCCGAACTCGATCGAGTGGGTGGCCGCGGTGGTCGCGACGTGGAAGCTCGGTGCGGTCCCGCAGCCGTTGTCGGCCCGGCTGCCCGACGCGGAGTACACCGCCCTGCTCGACCTGCACCCGCGCGCGCTGCTGGTGGGACGGCCGGACCCGCGCGGGACGGTGGCGTCGGTGCCCGGTGACTTCGATCCGCCCCTGTCCGATGAACCGCTGCCCGACGCGGTGTCGCCGGCGCTGAAGTCGATGGCGTCCGGCGGCAGCACCGGGCGCCCGAAACTGATCGAGGCCGGCGGCGACGGCCGGTTCAAGGCCGCAGTGGTCGCGCAGATGATGGGCAACCAGCCCACCGACACCCAACTGGTCTCGGTGCCGCTGAGCCACAACACCGGGTTCACCTCGGCGAGCACCGCGCTGGCCACCGGGCAGCACCTGGTGCTGATGCCGCGCTTCGACCCGGAGGAGTTCCTGCGGCTGGTCGGCGAGCACCGGGTCAACTACCTGGCCACGGTCCCGACCATCATGCAGCGGCTGCTGCCGGTCTACCGCGCCCGCCCGGGCGACTACGACCTGTCCTCGATCCGCCGGTGGTGGCACCTGGCCGCGCCCTGCCCGCCGGCGGTGAAGGAGGCCTGGATCGACATCCTCGGCCCCGAGGTGGTGTGGGAGCTGTACGGCGGCACCGAACTTCAGGCGCTGACCTTCATCAGCGGTACCGAGTGGCTGACGCATCGCGGCTCGGTCGGCCGGGTGGTGTCCGGGGAGATGAAGGTGCTCGACGACGACGGAAACGAGTGCCCGCCCGGCGTGGTCGGCGAGATCTACCTGCGGCCCCGACCCGGGGCCCGCCCCACCTACCGCTACATCGGCAGCACCGCCCGACAGCGCGACGGTTTCGACTCCCTCGGAGACCTCGGCTGGTTCGACGCCGACGGCTACCTGTACCTCGCCGACCGCCGGGTCGACATGTTCACCGTGGGCGGGCGCAACGTGTACCCGGCCGAGATCGAGAACGCGCTGGCCGACCATCCCGACGTGCTCTCCGCCCTGGTGGTCGGCATCCCCGACGACGACCTCGGCCAGGTGCCGCACGCGCTGGTGCACAGCGCGCCCGGCGGTCTCGACGCGGCCGCGGTGATGGCCTTCGTGGCCGAACGGCTGGCCGCCCACAAGGTTCCGCGCAGTGTCGAGTTCGTCGCCACCCCGTTACGCGACGACGCGGGCAAGGCGCGCCGCACCGCGGTGCGCGACGAGGTCATCGCTCGGCTCAGCGCGCGACGGCAGGCTCGGGATCGTCGGTGACCGAACTGTCCAGCGGTGGGACGGGTTGTGGCCGGCCGGGCCGTCCCGGCTGAGAGCGCCGGTACTCCCAGCGGCGCAGCGCGTTGCGGCACGGTGACTCGATCAGCGCGTAGCTGACCGCCGCCATCGCGAAGCCCAGCACCGTGGTCAGCACGAAGACCACGATCAGGTCCCCGTTGAACATGAACTTGCCGATCATCGGGAACACCATCACCATCGCGGCCAGGTGCCAGACGAACAGCCCGTAGGACCACCGCCCCAGGGTGACCATCACCGGGCTGCCCAGGATCCGGTGCGGGGTGTCGGGCCGGTCGAGCACCAGGGGGGCCAGCAGGGCCGCGGCGACCACCGCCCCCATGGCGGTGCGGACCACGAACTGGCTCAGCGTCGCCGGCACCAGATCGCGGGGGCCGGCGACCGGCGACGCGGAGATCAGGAATGCCACCAGCGCGACGGCGGCGCAGGCGATCCGGTTGCGGGCCAGCCGGTGCACCCGGCCGATCGGGCTGACGGTGAGCTCGGCGAGCACCATCCCGGCGGCGAACCAGGAAGCGTAGGCGGGCGGCCAGTTCAGGAAGTTGACCCCCTCGGCGGTCTGGATCGGCAGCAGCCCCCAGGCCAGGCTGGCCACCGCCACCGCGGTGATCGCCGGGATCCGGGACCGGACCGGCAGCCGGTAGGCGAACAACGCCAGCAGCGGCAGGGCCAGATAGAAGCTCATCTCGACCGAGAGGCTCCACATCTGGGTCAGCCCGGCGGTGAGCGTGAGCGGGACGTAGACCTGGGTCAGCGTCAGGTTGGCCAGCCAGACGGTGAGGCTGGCGTTCTTCGCCTCCGGCAGCAGGGTCAGGATGATGACCACGGCCACCAGGTAGCCGGGCATGATGCGGACCACCCTGGACCTCAGGTAGTGGCCGGTCTGGGGGCGATGGCGCAGGCCGCGGGCGGCGGCGGCGTGACCCCGCCACAGCAGGAAGCCCGACAGCGCGAAGAACACCGCGACGGCCAGGTCGAAGCGGTGCAGCAGCCGGCCGATCACCGGGTCGGCGGTGCCGGTCTGGAAGGCGACGTGGGTGAGCACGACCCCCATCGCCGCGCACGCGCGCATCCCCTCCACCGCTGGCAGGAAGCCGCGGGTGCCGCCCACCTGAGCCGGCTCGGAGTGCATGCCCGCCAGTGTGCCGGTGGGGCGCCCGCGGCGAAAGCGGCGATCGGGCCGAGGCCGGGACCGGGGCCGTTGTGCTGCTGTTAGGGTCAGACCGGCTTCACCTCAGCTCCGAAGGACTACGCAGGAGGCGTCGGCAGGGTGACTCGCGCGAGCATGCTGCGCCTGGCGGCGTTCGGCGTCATCGGGCTGGGTGCCGCCCTGTTGGTCGCCGCCCTGCTTTTGTCGACCTACACCGGTGGCAAGATCCGCAAGATCCCGCTCGACATCGACACCACCCTGGTCAGCACCGGCACCGGAACGGCCCTGGACCCGGCGTCGCTGAGCGGCACCCGCTTCGTCGTCGACTCCGGCGTCCCACTGGTCGCCCAGCAGGCGGTGACCGTCGAGGCCCCGGCCAACGCCGAGGTGGTCACCCTCCAGGTCGGCAGCACGCTGCGGCGCAGCGACCGCCAGCAGGACAACGGACTGTTGCTCGCGATGGTCGACACCGTGACGTTGAACCGCACCACCGCCGAGGCGGTCACCGACGACGACCGGCCCGGCGGGTCGGTCCAGCGGCCCCGCACCATCGAGGACGAACAACCCCCGACCAGCATTCCGCTGCCGCACGAGGGCCTGACCTACCGGTTCCCGTTCGGGACCGAGAAGCGGTCCTACCCGCTGTTCGACCCGATCGCCCAGCGCGCGTTCGACGCCAACTACGACGGCGAGGACGACGTCAACGGCCTGACGACCTACCGGTTCACCCAGAACGTCGGCTACGACGCCGACGGCGCACTCGTCGACCCGATCCCCTATCCCTCGCTGTACCCCGACGACGAGGACGGCGTGGTGACCGCCCGCAACGAGTTGTGGGGATTCGAGGGCGACCCTTTCGAGCCGGTCACGATGACCCGTTTCTACGCCGCCCAGCGCACCTTCTGGGTCGATCCGGTGACGGGCACCGTCGTGCGGTCCGAGGACCGGGCCAACCACTACTACGCGCGCGACCCGCTGCGGCCCGAGGTGGCCCTGGCTGACTACACGGTGTCCTCCACCGAGCAGACCGTCGAATCCCAGGTCGCCGCGGCCCGCGACGAGCGCGACCGGGTGGCGCTGTGGACGCGGGTGCTGCCGATCAGCCTGGGCGCGACCGGTCTGGTCGCCCTCCTCGGCGGCGTGCTGCTGGGCCTGTTCGGCACCCGCGTGGAGGCGGCGCAGGCCGAGCCGGGCTACGACGAGAGCGATCTCGATCTCGGGCTGTTCGGGCGCGACGAGACCGGGCCGATGCCGGCCGCGCAGGCGCCCACCGAGAAGATCCCCACCCGGCGACCGGAGACCCCGCCGCCGGCGCGGTGACCGGCCGGACACCGTCGGGGCCGGCCCGACTGGCCGTACCCGGCTACGCGCTGGCGCTGGCGCTGGCCGTCGTGGCGCCGCTGCTGGCGCCGGGCTACCTACTGCTCCGCGACGCGGTCTCCACCCCGCGGTCCTATCTCACCGACGGTGCGCTGGGGCTGGGCGGACTGGCGCCCCGGGCGGTGCCGCAGGATTTCGCCGTCGCCGTCCTCTCCGGATTCGTCGACGGCGGCCTGGTGGTCAAGGCCCTGCTGACAGCTGGACTGTTCCTGGCCGGGTGGGGTGCGGCCCGACTGGCGGTGCTGCTGCTGCCCAGCGCCGGCATATCCGGCGCCGCGGTCGCCGCGACAGTGGCCGTGTGGAATCCCTTTGTGGCCGAACGACTCCTGCAAGGCCACTGGAGCCTGCTAGTCGGCTACGGGACTCTGCCCTGGGTCGCCGCGGCGGTGGTTCGGCTGCGCAGCCGGCCGGACCGCTCGGACTGGGCCGCCCTGGCGTTCTTCACCGCGCTGGCCGGGATCACCCCGACCGGGCTGATCCTGGCCGG
>CAYXOM010000225.1:0-1910 GCA_964466565.1 uncultured Mycobacterium sp. | reverse complement strand
GAACCCGGTCAGCCGGCCCTCGACGATCTTGGGCAGCGCCTGCTCGGGCTTGCCCTCGGCCTTGGCGGTCTCCTCGGCGATGCGGCGCTCGTTGGCCAGGACGTCCTCGGGTACCTCCTCGCGGGACAGGTATTTGGCCTTCAGCGCGGCGATCTGCAGTGCCACCGAGTGCGCGGCACCGGAGTCGGAGCCCTCGAACTCCACCAGCACGCCCACCGCGGGCGGAAGGTCGGCGGCCCGCTTGTGCAGGTAGGTCTCCACTTTGCCGTCGAAGTACTGCACCCGGCGCAGTTCCAGCTTCTCGCCGATCTTGGCCGAGAGTTCGGCGATGGCCGCCTCGACGGTCTTGCCGCCGTCGACCTCGGCGGCCTTGAGGGTGTCGACGTCGGACGCCCCGGAGGCGAGTGCGGCATCCAGGATCTGGTCGGCGAGTTGCTGGAACTCGGCGTTCTTGGCGACGAAATCGGTCTCCGAGTTCAGTTCGATCAGCGCGCCGCCGCGGGCGGCCACCAGACCTTCGGCGGTGGCCCGCTCGGCGCGCTTACCGACGTCCTTGGCACCCTTGATGCGCAGCGCCTCAACGGCCTTGTCGAAGTCGCCGTCGGACTCGGCAAGAGCGTTCTTGCAGTCCAGCATTCCCGCGCCAGTCAGCTCGCGCAGCCGCTTGACGTCAGCGGCGGTGTAACCGGCCATCTCAGCCCTCCTCGACAGTGACGGTGGTGGTAACGGACTCGTCGGAGACCGGGCCGGAAGCGACCGGCGCGGCCTCGACAGCCGCGCCGGCGAGCAGTTCCTGCTCCCACTCCGCGAGCGGCTCGGCCTCGGCGTCGGGCTTGTCCGCGCCACCGCGCGCCTGCAGTCCCTCCGCCACCGCGGAGGCGACCACCCGGGTGAGCAGGGCGGCTGAGCGGATGGCGTCGTCGTTGCCGGGGATCGGATAGTCCACGAGGTCCGGATCACAGTTGGTGTCGAGGATCGCGATGACCGGGATGCCGAGCTTGCGGGCCTCACCGACGGCGATGTGTTCTTTGTTGGTGTCGACCACCCAGACCGCCGAGGGCACCTTGCTCATGTCGCGGATGCCGCCGAGACTGCGCTCGAGCTTGTTCTTCTCCCGGGTCAGGCCCAGGATCTCCTTCTTCGTCCGGCCTTCGAAACCGCCGGTCTGCTCCATGGCTTCGAGCTCCTTGAGCCGCTGCAGTCGCTTGTGCACCGTGGAGAAGTTGGTGAGCATGCCGCCGAGCCAGCGCTGGTTGACGAAGGGCATCCCGACCCGGGTCGCCTCCTCGGCGATCGACTCCTGCGCCTGCTTCTTGGTGCCCACGAAGAGCACCGAACCGCCGTGGGCAACGGTCTCGCGGACGAACTCGTAGGCCTTGTCGATGAAGGTCAGCGTCTGCTGCAGGTCGATGATGTAGATGCCGTTGCGGTCGGTGAAGATGAACCGCTTCATCTTGGGGTTCCACCGCCGGGTCTGGTGCCCGAAGTGGGTGCCGCTGTCGAGCAGCTGTTTCATGGTCACAACAGCCATGTCGGCCGAGTCCTCTGGGTTGTCGGTTGTCGCCCGGCGACGGGGTGACGCCGGGCCCTGGCGCCTGCGCGGACGCCGACCCGTCTGCCGACGGGACCAACCGGCGTGCGCCGCGGATGCCGCTCTGGGCGGCATTGCGAACAGGCGCGCGAAGTCAGCCCGCTTCACGGGCTGCGGGCAGAAGTCTACACACTCCGACGGTGATCCCCAGCCGGCCGCCGGACCGGCGACACCCCGCCGCCGAGCCTGCTGAACTGAGCCGATGCGCAGATCAGCAGTGGTGGCGGTGGTGCTGGCGCTCGCCGTCCCGACGTGCGCGGTCGCCGCACCCGCGGACTCCGAACGGCTGCGCTGGCCGCTTCGGCCCGAGCCGGCCGCC
>CAYXOM010000224.1:0-4004 GCA_964466565.1 uncultured Mycobacterium sp. | reverse complement strand
CAACATGATCGGCCCGGCGATGGACACCGCCCTGGCCCGGTACCTGTCGGGTCCGGTGGTGCCCACCGTCGCCGGCCACGACGCCCGCCTGCAGCTGCTCCACGAGCAGGACGCGCTCGGCGCGCTGGAACGCGCGACCGCCGCCGGCCGGGCCGGGACCTTCAACATCGGCGCCGACGGCATCATCATGATGTCGCAGGCGATCCGCCGGGCCGGCCGGCTGCCGCTGCCGGTGCCGACCTTCGGGCTGCGGCTGGCCGACTCCCTGGCAAAGACGACGACGAACAGCGAGGTCAATCCCGAGCAGCTGGCCTATCTGAGCTACGGACGGGTGATGGACACCACCCGGATGCGCGCCGAACTTGGGTTCGAGCCGAAGTGGACCACCGCCGAGGCGTTCGACGACTTCGTCCGGGGCCGTGCCCTGACCCCGATCGTCGACCCGCGGTGGGTAGGCTCTATCGAGCGCCGCGCGGTTGCGCTGGCCCAGCGACTGGGACGCTGACGACATGGCGGGGAGGGGTGTGGCATGCCGGCCGACAAAGCCAAGGTGATCCCGCTGCACCCCGACACCGGCCGGGCGCCGCGGCGCACCGCCCCGGCCCGCAGGCCGAAGGCCGACCCGGGTCCGCCGGTCGCCCCCCGGGACGAAGCCGAGGAGATCGAGGCCGTCGTCCGGGAGTTCGGCGCCCGCCGGGCCGGTGTCCCGGGGCCGGGTGACCTCGCCCAGCGCGTCTCCGGGGTGGCCGACTTCCTGCGCCGGCGGCTGACCGGGGACTACACCGTCGACGAGTTCGGTTTCGACCCGCACTACAACAGTGCCGTCGTGCTGCCGTTGCTGCGCTTCTTCTACGACACGTGGTTCCGGGTCGAACTCAGCGGGGTGGAGAACATCCCCGACACCGGCCCGGCGTTGGTGGTGGCCAATCATGCCGGCACCCTGCCGTTCGACGGGCCGATGCTCTCCGTCGCCGTGCGCGACCACCATCCGGCGCACCGGGACATCCGGTTGCTGGCCGCCGACCTGGTCTTCGACACCCCGGTGCTCGGCCCGGTGGCGCGCCGGGCCGGGCACACCATCGCCTGCAACGTCGACGCCAACCGTCTGCTGGCCGGCGGCGAGGTGACCGCGGTCTTCCCGGAGGGCTACAAGGGCCTGGGCAAGAACTTCCGCGACCGCTACAAACTGCAGCGCTTCGGCCGCGGCGGATTCGTCTCGGCCGCTCTGCGCAACCGCGCGCCGATCATCCCGTGCTCGATCGTCGGCTCCGAGGAGACCTACCCCATGCTGGCCGACGTCACCGTGCTGGCCCGGGTGCTGGGCCTGCCGTACTTCCCGGTCACCCCGCTGTTCCCGCTGGCCGGCCCGGCCGGGCTGGTCCCGCTGCCGTCGAAATGGCACATCGCCTTCGGCGCACCCATCGAGACCGCCGGCTACGACGAGGGTGCCGCGGATGATCCGATGGTGACCTTCGAGGTGACCGACGCGGTGCGCGAGACGATCCAGCAGACCCTGTACCGGCTGCTCAGCCGGCGCCGCAACGTCTTCTTCGACTGACCCGGATCTTCCTCGACTGACTCAGCCCCCCGGCCGGCGTCCCATCGCCGCGGCCGCGATGGCCGCCACCTGGGCGTCGGTCTCCTCCGCGCCGGCGGCTTCGCCGATCATCGTCACCAGCGTCGTCATCACCGGTGCGCCGTCGCCGTTGGTGACCTCACTGCGCAGCGTGGTGATCACCGTGCCGTGCGACTCGACCACCGAGTCCAGGTAGGAGTCGAAGAACAGCCGGTCGCCGGCGACGACGGGCCGGTGGTAGGCGATCTTCTGATCCCGGTGGATCACCCGGGCCAGGTTGATGCCGACGTCGAAGTTGCGGAAGATCTCAATCTGCACCTGCCGCCCCGGGATGGCGATGAAGGTCAGCGGCGCGACCACGTCAGGGTACCCGGCCGCCTGCGCCGCCTCCTCGCTGTAGTGCAGCGGGTCATCGGACTGGATCGCCCTGGCGTACTCGCGGATCTTCTCCCGCCCGACCAGGTAGTGATCCGGGTAGCGGTAGTGGGTTCCGATGATGTCGCCGGCGATGGGCACCGCCCGAGCCTAGCGCGCCGGGCCCGCCGCCGGTGCCGCTAACCGGTGTCGTTGCGCCGGGAGGCTGCCGCGGCCAGCGCCCCGCCGACCGCGCCGATCGCCAGCGCGGAGGGCACGCCGATCTTCGCCGCCTTGCGGGCGGTGCGGAAATCTCTGATCTCCCAACCTTTCTCGCGCGCCACCTCGCGCAACTGGGCATCGGGATTGATCGCCACCGCCGTGCCCACCAGCGACAGCATCGGAACGTCGTTGATGCTGTCCGAATAGGCCGTGCAGCGCCGCAGGTTGAGCCCCTCGCGCACGGCCAGGGTGCGCACCGCCTGCGCCTTGCCCACGCCGTGCAGGATGTCGCCGACCAGCCGGCCGGTGAACACCCCGTCGACCGACTCCCCGACGGTGCCCAGCGCGCCGGTCAGGCCGAGCCGCTCGGCGATGACAGCGGCCAGCTCGGACGGCGTCGCGGTGACCAGCCAGACCTGCTGGCCCGCCTCGAGGTGGGCCTCGGCCAGCGCCCGGGTGCCCGGCCAGATCTTGGACGCGATCACCTCGTCGTAGATCTCCTCGCACAGGGCGCGCAGTTCGGCCACCTGCCGGCCTGCGATGAACGACAGCGCCTTGCGTCTGCCCTCGGCCACGTCGTCGCTGTTCTCCCGCCCGGTCAGCTGGAACTTCGCCTGGGCGTAGAGGAACTTCCAGACGTCGCCGTAGCGGAAGTACTTCCGCGCGGCCAGGCCGCGGCCGAAGTGCACCAGCGACGAGCCCTGAACGAGGGTGTTGTCCACGTCGAAGAACGCCGCTGCGGTCAGGTCCGCCGTCTCGGGGGCCACGACGACAGCCTATCGCCGGATGCGACACTTGCCCGGTGGGGCGGCGCGCGCATGTCGAACTGCTCACCCGCGACGGTTGCGGGCTGTGCCTGCGGGTCCGGGGCCGGCTTGCCGAACTGGCCGCCGAACTGGGCTTCGAGCTGTCGGTGACCGACGTCGACGCCGCCGCGGCGGCCGGCGAACAGGCGCTGCGGGCCGAGTACGGCGACCGGCTGCCGGTGGTCCTGCTCGACGGCCGCGAGCACAGCTACTGGGACCTCGACGAGGTCCGGTTGCGCGCCGACGTCACGAACCGGTGACCCCGCAGCGGCGGTTTTGGTGGTGCCGCTGCGAAGTGAATATCGTGGCGAGTAAGTTTCAGTTGTCCTTTGCCCCGTCAGGAGAGCGGCCAGGTGATCGCGCAGTGAGCGTCCTGTTGTTCGGGGTGTCCCACCGCAGCGCTCCGGTCTCGGTCCTCGAACGGCTCAGCGCCGAGGAGGCCGACCAGGCCAAAGTCGTCCAGCGGGTCCTGGAGTCACCCCTGGTAACCGAGGCGATGCTGCTCTCGACCTGCAACCGGGTCGAGGTGTACGCGGTGGTCGACGCCTTCCACGGCGGGCTGTCGGCCATCGGCGCGGTGCTCGCCGAGCACTCCGGGCTGTCGATGTCGGAGCTGACCCAGCACGCCTATGTCCGCTACAGCGAGGCCGCCGTTGAGCACCTCTTCGCGGTGGCCAGCGGCCTGGACAGCGCGGTGGTCGGCGAGCAGCAGGTCCTCGGGCAGGTCCGGCGCGCCTACGCCGCCGCCGAGGCGGGCCGCTCGGTCGGCCGGGTGCTGCACGAGTTGTCCCAGCGGGCCCTGGCCGTCGGCAAGCGGGTGCACACCGAGACCGGGATCGACGCGGCGGGGGCCAGCGTGGTCGGCGTCGCCCTCAGCATCGCCGCCGATCGCCTGGGCCCCGCGGGCCTCGCCGGGCGCACCGCCACGGTGATCGGCGCGGGCTCGATGGGCAGCCTGTCGGCCGCGAACCTGATCCGGGCGGGCGTGCGCGAGGTGCGGATCGTCAACCGGTCGCTGGACCGCGCCCACCGGCTGGCCGAGGGCA
>CAYXOM010000223.1:0-8287 GCA_964466565.1 uncultured Mycobacterium sp. | reverse complement strand
GTGTCCACCGTGATGCCCGGGACGTCGAAGGCGTTACCCAGGATCACGTTGGCGGTCTTGCGGCCGACTCCGGGCAGCGTCACCAACTCGGCCAGCGAGCCGGGCACCTCGCCGCCGAAGCGGTCGACGAGTTCGCGGCCCAGGCGGATCAGCGAATCGGCCTTGTTGCGGTAGAAGCCGGTGGGCCGGATCAGCTCCTCGAGTTCGGCCCGATCGGCTCCCGCGTAATCGGCGGCGCTGCGATACCGGGCGAACAGCGCCGGCGTAGTCAGGTTGACCCGCTTGTCCGTGCTCTGGGCGGAGAGAATCGTCGCAACCGCCAGTTCCAGCGGGTTGCCGAAGTCCAGCTCGCAGTACACCCGCGGGAAGGCGGCCGACAGCGTGCGATTCATCCGGCGGGCGCGGCGTACCAGCGCCAGGCGGGTTTCACCGTCCCACCTGGCCCACCGGGGCCCGGGACCGGCCGCCGCCATCACGACCGTCAGCGTACTGAACAGCCGCCGCCCGGGCGCCGACGGAAACGGTTGACCGCTCGTGACCCCGATGAGACCTCGGATCGGTTAACTACTCCGCTATGTCCTGGTTGCTCGCGGCAAGCATGCCCGGAATCCTGATGGTGGCGACGATCGCACTGCAGCGCGTCGAGGGACTTCTGCACCGCGAACGCCCTGGCGCGGCCGTGATCGCCGTGCGGATCGGGCCGACGGCCCGGCAGGTGGGCGAGCGGGCCACGCCGACTCTGCGGGCGGTGTGGCACGGCGACGAGCCGACCCTGCCCACCAAGCTGTGCTCGGTGGCAACGACAAGTCGGCGGTTTCAGCCGTCCGGATCAGTCCGTCCTGTGTAGCGTTCAGGCGTTGCCGGGATGCCCCACCCTCTAAACTCGGCGGAGCCACCGGCCGCTTCGCACCGCGCGCCGCACCGATGACGGAGAGAGGCAACGTGGACGAGATCCTGGCCAGGGCCGGAATCTTCCAGGGGGTCGATCCCAGCGCAGTATCGGCGCTGACCAAGCAGCTTCAGCCGGTGGATTTCCCCCGCGGTCACACCGTCTTCGCCGAGGGTGAGCCCGGCGACCGTCTTTATATCATCCTGACCGGCAAGGTCAAGATCGGCCGCCGGTCCCCGGACGGGCGGGAGAACCTGCTGACCATCATGGGTCCCTCGGACATGTTCGGCGAGCTGTCCATCTTCGACCCCGGCCCGCGCACCTCCAGTGCCGCCACGATCACCGAGGTCCGCGCGGTGTCGATGGACCGCGAGGCGCTGCGGGCATGGATCGCCGACCGCCCTGAGATCGCCGAGCAGTTGCTGCGGGTACTCGCCCGGCGGCTGCGGCGAACCAACAACAACCTCGCCGACCTGATCTTCACCGATGTCCCCGGCCGGGTCGCCAAGCAGCTGCTACAGCTCGCTCAGCGGTTCGGCACCCAGGAGGGCGGCGCCATGCGGGTGACGCACGACCTGACCCAGGAGGAGATCGCCCAGTTGGTCGGCGCCTCGCGGGAGACGGTCAACAAGGCACTGGCCGATTTCGCCCACCGGGGCTGGATCCGGCTGGAGGGCAAGAGCGTTCTGATCTGCGACTCCGAACGGCTTGCCCGGCGGGCTCGCTAACCGCCGGAGCGCAGGTACTCCAGCTGTGCGCGCACCGAACTCTCCGCGGGCTCCCACAGTTGTTCGTCGACATCGCGGTAGACGTGCTCGACAACCTGCCTGGCCGTCGCCGCCTGCCCGAGATCGCGGAGCGCCGCACGGATCTGTTCCAGCCGCCGGCTGCGGTGGGCGAGGTAGTCACCGGCGACGGCAGCCAGATCGGGCAGTTCGGGGCCGTGCCCGGGCAACACGGCCCGCCCGCGCAGGCCGCGCAGCCTGCGCAGCGACTCCAGATAGTCGGCGAGGCTGCCGTCCTCGTCGTCAATCACCGTGGTCCCGCGGCCCAGCACGGTATCGGCCGTGAGCACGGCGTCGGCGAGCAGGAAGCACACCGAGTCTCCGGTGTGGCCCGGAGTGCTCAGCACGGTGATCCGCAGCCCGGCCGCCCCGATCACCTCGCCATCGGTCAGCGGTCCCCCGAGACCCCGCAGGAATCCGCTGCCCACGGAACGCACGACAGCCCCGGTTTCCGCGACGAGCCGGTCGATGCCATCGGTGTGGTCGGTGTGGCGATGGCTGATGAGCACCAGCGCCACCCGGCCCAGCGCGGACAGGCGGGCGAGGTGCTCGGCGTCGTCGGGCCCCGGGTCGACGACGACGCACTCCGCAGCGCCCGGTGCCCGCAGAACCCAGGTGTTGGTGCCCTCCAGCGTCATCGGGCCGGGGTTGTGGCACAGCAGCACCGAGGCCGTGTCGGTGACCGGCCGGAGCAACCCGTAGGCGGGATGGGTCACCCGGCCTCGACGATGAGTTCCACCTCCACCGGGGCGTCGAGCGGAAGCGCCGCGACCCCCACCGCCGAGCGGGCATGGGATCCCGCCTCGCCGAAGACCTCGGCGAGCAACTCCGACGCCCCGTTCACCACGCCGGGCTGGCCGGTGAAGCCCGGCGCCGAGGCGACGAAACCGACCACCTTGACCACCCGACTCACCGCGTCGAGACCCACCAGCGTGTCGACTGCCGCCAGGGCGTTGAGCGCACAGACCCGGGCGGCCGCGCGGGCCTGCTCCGGGGTCACCTCGACGCCGACCTTGCCGGTCAGGCTCAGCGCGCCGCCGACCAGCGGGAGCTGGCCGGAGGTGTACACCAGGTTCCCGGTGCGAACCGCCGGGGTGTAGGCCGCCAGCGGCATGGCCACCGGCGGCAGGACGACGCCGAGTTCGGCCAGCCGGGACCGCGGCGTCACGTCGGCCTCTTGAGGTACGCGACGTGCTGCTCGCCGGTCGGACCGGGCAGCACCGAGACCAGTTCCCAGCCGTCGGCGCCCCACTGGTCGAGGATCTGCTTGGTCGCGTGGGTCAGCAGCGGGATCGTGGCGTATTCCCAGGTGGTCGGTTGGCTCATAGCGGAAGCCTAACGGGGCGGCGGTGCTTGGCTAGCATGGGTGAGATGGCGACCAGAACACGTGTGGCGAGCCAGGTGGGCTGGCCGGCCCGGTTGACCGAGGCCCGCCTGCATTTCGTCACCGGCAAGGGCGGGACCGGCAAGACCACCGTCGCCGCGGCGCTGGCGCTGACCCTGGCGGCCGGCGGGCGGCGGGTGCTCCTGGTGGAAGTCGAGGGGCGTCAGGGGATCGCGCAACTGTTCGACGTCCCGCCGCTGCCCTACGAAGAGGTCAAGGTCGCCACCGCCGACGGCGGCGGGCACGTCAACGCCCTGGCCATCGATCTCGAAGAGGCGTTCCTGGAGTATCTCGACATGTTCTACAAACTCGGCCTGGCCGGGCGGGCACTCGGCCGGGTCGGGGTGATGGAGTTCGCCACCACGATCGCACCCGGACTGCGGGACGTGCTGCTCAGCGGGAAAATCAAGGAAGCTGCGGTGCGACTGAACGCCGACAAGCACCCCGCCTACGACGCCATCGTGGTCGACTCGCCGCCCACTGGCCGGATTTCACGATTCCTCGACGTGACCAAGGCCGTCTCCGACCTGGCCAAGGGCGGGCCGGTGCACGCCCAGGCCGAGGGCGTGGTCCGCCTGCTGCACTCCGATCAGACCGCGATCCACCTGGTCACTCTGCTCGAGGCGCTTCCCATCCAGGAGACCATCGAGGCGATCGCCGAATTGGAGTCCCTGGAACTCCCGGTCGGCGCGGTGATCGTCAACCGCAACGTCGAGCCGTTCCTCCCGCCCGCCGACCTGGCCGCGGCTGCCGCGGGCAGGATCGACGCCGGCGCGGTCCGGGCGGGTTTATCCCGGGCCGGAATCACCCTCGATGACGCCGAATTCGCAGGTCTGCTCACCGAGACCATCGAGCATGCCGGCCGGATCCGGGCGCGCACCGACAGCGCCGTCGAACTCGACGCCCTCGACGTCGCCCGGCTCGACCTGCCCACCATCGCCGACGGCGTCGACCTGGGCAGTCTCTACGAGCTGGCCGACGCCCTCGCCCGGCAGGGGGTGCGCTGAGATGAGCGGCGCGCCCCCCGCCCTGGACATGAAGACCATCCTGTCCGACACCTCCAACCGGGTGGTGGTGTGCTGCGGCGCCGGTGGTGTCGGCAAGACCACCACCGCCGCCGCCATGGCCCTACGGGCCGCCGAGTACGGGCGCCGTGTCGTCGTGTTGACGATCGACCCGGCCCGGCGGCTGGCGCAGGCGCTGGGCATCGAGGAGCTGGGCAACGAACCGCAGCGGGTGCCACTCGGTCCGGAGGTGGCCGGAGAGTTGCACGCGATGATGCTCGACATGCGCCGCACTTTCGACGAGATGGTGACCGAACACTCCGATCCCCAACGCGCGCAAGCGATTCTGAACAACCAGTTCTACAAGACGGTCGCCACCTCCTTCGCCGGCACCCAGGAGTACATGGCGATGGAGAAACTCGGTCAACTCGTGGCGCAGGACCGCTGGGACCTCGTCGTGGTCGATACGCCACCCTCGCGCAACGCCCTTGACTTCCTCGACGCACCCAAACGCCTCGGCAGCTTCATGGACGGCCGGCTGTGGCGGCTCCTGCTCGCCCCGGGCCGGGGCATCGGCCGCTTCGTGACCGGCGTGATGGGCCTGGCGATGAAGGCGATCTCGACCATCCTGGGTTCCCAATTGCTGGCCGACGCTTCGGAATTCGTTCAGTCACTCGATTCCACCTTCGGCGGGTTCCGAGAGCGCGCGGACCGCACCTACGAACTGCTCAAGCGGCGCGGAACCCAGTTCGTGGTGGTGTCCGCTGCCGAGCCCGACGCGTTGCGCGAGGCCACGTTCTTCGTCGACAGGCTTGCCGAGGACGACATGCCGCTGGCCGGCCTGATCCTCAACCGGACCCATCCGATGCTGTGTTCGCTGACCGTGGATCGTGCCGTGGAGGGTGCCGCGCAGCTGGAGGCCAAACCCGGTGGATCCGAGGGGAAGGGCGATGCGCTCGCGGCGGCCGTGCTACGAATCCATGCCGCGCGGGGCCAGACCGCCAAACGCGAGATCCGCTTGCTGTCCCGCTTCACCGGCGCCAACCCGCACGTGCCGGTGGTCGGTGTGCCATCGCTGCCGTTCGACGTCTCGGACATGGATGCCCTGCAGGCGATCGCCGACCAGATCACCCGCGAGACGTAGGAGCGGTAGCCGCCGCTGTCAGCTGACGCTGCGCTGCTTGCGCTGGCCGGCGAAGAAGGCCGACCAGCTCTCGACCTCGGGGTGCTGCTTGAGCAGAGCCCGGCGCTGGCGCTCGGTCATCCCGCCCCAGACGCCGAACTCGACCCGGTTGTCGAGTGCGTCGGCGCCGCACTCCACGATGACCGGACAGTGCCGGCAAATCACCGCGGCCTTGCGCTGGGCGGCACCCCGAACGAAGAGCTGGTCGGGATCCGCCGAGCGGCACAGTGCCTTCGACACCCAGGCGATCCGCGCCTCCCCGTCGGCTCCTCCGTTGGCGGTCAGTTCAATGCTCTTGCGGGCAGTAGGCCGAGTCCCCGACACGGGCGATCCCCTTCGTCACACGGCCGCCCGCCGTTGGGCCGGCCGATTCACCGGTGAGGCCGCCACTGCGACCTGCGCCACACTGCACTGCCGGTGTTAGCTGCGTCGCAGTGTGACCCTAAGTTAGGTGGTCAGGTCTCGGTTGCGCAACAGTCGGATCACAGCTTTTTTGGCACAAGCGTGCAGGCCCGCCGCGAACAGCGGCTTTTCGGTAAAAACCTACGTCTGGTCTGGTATCCCTTCGCTGTGCGCCCCGACCGGGGCCGCCAGTCGGGGCCGTCAGTAATGTGTA
The DNA here is from genome assembly GCA_964466565.1 of uncultured Mycobacterium sp. Classification (GTDB taxonomy): domain Bacteria; phylum Actinomycetota; class Actinomycetes; order Mycobacteriales; family Mycobacteriaceae; genus Mycobacterium. The sequence continues at coordinate 2,426 of CAYXOM010000223.1, read as the reverse complement.
GCCATGTCGGATCGCCCGCCGGCCGGCCGGACCCTGGTCAAGTTGGCCTGGAGTTGCCTGCTGGCCAGCGTGATCCTCGCCGCGCTGCTCTTCCCGGTGGCCGGCGGGCTAGGCCTGATGTCCAACCGCGCGTCCGACATCGTCGCCAACGGTTCGTCCCAGGTGCTGGAGGGCGACGTGCCCGCGGTCACCACCATGGTCGACGCCGAGGGCAACACCATCGCCTGGCTGTACTCCCAGCGTCGTTTCGAGGTGCCCGGCGACCAGATCGCCGACACCATGAAACTGGCGATCGTCTCGATCGAGGACAAACGGTTCACCGAGCACAACGGGGTCGATTGGAAGGGCACCCTGACCGGCCTGGCCGGCTACGCCTCCGGTGACCTGACAGCGCGCGGCGGGTCGACCATCGAGCAGCAGTACGTGAAGAACTACCAGTTGCTGGTGCTCGCCCAGACCGACGCCGAGAGACGCGCCGCCGTGGAGGCCACCCCGGCCCGCAAGCTGCGCGAGATCCGGATGGCCCTGACCCTGGACAAGACGCTGGCCAAACCGGAGATCCTGACCCGCTACCTGAACCTGGTGTCGTTCGGCAACGGCGCTTTCGGCATCCAGGACGCGGCTCAGACCTATTTCGGCATCGACGCCGCACAGCTGAACTGGCAGCAGTCGGCGCTGCTGGCCGGCCTGGTTCAGTCGACGAGCGCACTCAACCCGTACACCAACCCTGACGGAGCCCTGGCGCGCCGGAACCTGGTGCTCGAGACCATGATCGAGAACTTCCCCGACAAGGCCGAGGAACTTCGGGCCGCCAAGCAGCAGCCGCTCGGCGTGCTGGCGCGTCCCAACGAACTTCCCCGCGGTTGCATCGCGGCCGGCGATCGCGCCTTCTTCTGCGACTACGTGCAGGAATACCTGGCCAGGTCGGGGCTGAGCAAGGAGCAGGTGGCCCGCGGCGGCTATCTGATCAGGACCACCCTGGATCCCGGCATCCAAGCCGGGGTCAAGACGGCGGTGGACACCTACGCCTCGCCGCAGTTGGACGGCATCGCCAGCGTCATGAACGTAATACTGCCGGGCAAGACCCGTCGCCCGGTCGTCGCGATGGCCAGCAGCCGCTCCTACGGGCTCAACTCCGATCTGGGTGAGACGGTTCAGCCGCAGCCGTTCTCGCTTGTCGGCGACGGGGCAGGGTCGATCTTCAAGATCTTCACCGCCGCCGCGGCACTCGACCTGGGCCTGGGCATCAACGCCGTGTTGGACGTGCCCGCGCGGTTCAACGCCAGGGGCCTGGGCGAGGGCGGCGCCAAGGGCTGCCCCCCGCAGACCTGGTGTGTGGAGAATTACCAAGACCGGCGCAACCTGTCGATGAATGTCACCGACGCGCTGGCCCGCTCCCCCAACACCGCCTTCGCCAAACTGATCTCGCAGGTGGGCGTGGGCCGCACCGTCGACATGGCGATCCGGCTGGGCCTGCGGTCCTACGGGGAACCGGGTACCGCCCGCGCCTACGACCCGAACAACAACGAGAGCCTCGCCGAGTTCATCACGCGGCAGAACATCGGCTCGTTCACCCTCGGCCCGTTCGAGGTGAACCCGTTGGAACTGACCAACGTCGCCGCCACCCTGGCCTCCGGCGGCGTCTGGTGCCCGCCCAGACCGGTCGAGGCCGTCTTCGACCGTCGCGGCGACGAGGTCGCGGTCAACCACCCGGCCTGCGAACAGGTGGTGCCGGAGGGCCTGGCCAACACACTGTCGGTCGCGCTCGGAAGCGACACCGTCGGCGCCGGCACCGGAGCGCCCGCCGCCGGCGCCGCGGGCTGGACCCTGCCGATGTCGGGCAAGACCGGAACCACCGAAGCGCACCGCTCGGCGGGGTTCCTGGGCTACACCAACCGGTTCGCCGCGGCGAGCTACATCTACGACGACTCCCCCAATCCGGGCGATCTGTGCTCTTTCCCGTTGCGGCGGTGCTACCAGGGGGACCTCTTCGGCGGCAAGGAACCCGCCCAGACCTGGTTCACCGCGATGACCCCGATCGCCGCGGACTTCGGTGACATCAGCCTTCCGCCCACCGACCGCCGCTACGTCGACGGGGCTCCGGGCTCGCGAATTCCCAACGTCAGCGGCATGAGTCAGGACTCCGCTCGCGAGGAACTGCGCAACTCCGGGTTCACCGTCGCCGATCAGGTGAGCATGCTCAACAGCAAGACCTCGGCGGGCACGGTCATCGGTACCTCCCCAGCCGGCCAGACTGTGCCCGGCATGATCGTCACACTGCTGGTGAGCAATGGTGTCGCCCCGCCACCGCCGCCCAAACCCTCGGAGTCAGAAGATCCGCCACCGCCCCCGCCACCGGGGATGCCCGAGGTCGGCTCCACGGTGGTGCAGATCCCCGGCCTCCCGCCGATCACCGCGCCCGTGCT